>JAVZMI010000002.1 GCA_038883335.1 Candidatus Bathyarchaeia archaeon | reverse complement strand
GAACCGTCATCAAGCTTGATGAGCTGGCCTTTTTTCTTTATCCTTTCTTTAGAAGAAAAATCAGGTATCATAGACGACATGGTTTTCAACCATATAAGAATACTTTTTAGACCCTAAATATCTTTCATTAAATTTCACTAATTATTTCGTATCAAATTTCATGTTAAAATTAGTTTTCTATATATAGAAAACTGAAATTTTTCCATATTATTATATATATGAATGGAATTTTCTTAATTTCCTTGGAACTTTCTTTTGTTTGCTATAAATTAACATATTAATGCTTATATTAGAAAAGATCCTAGACGATTTCGTTTTAAAATCAACATAATGCTGTTAATTACTGTGCCATTAGAATGTCTCATCTCCCACATTAAAAATGCGCAACTTGCTGTAACACACAAATATACTAAGCAAATATACTACCTTCCCGCCCAGAAAACCATTTTCCCACTTCAGTACTCGAAAATAGAACGGGTAAGCTGGAGAAAGGTAAAGATAGCTGATGCGTATATTTCTATATTAACCATCATGGAGGTTGTGTTTTGTCTCTAACTTTAGGCAAGGTAATAGGAATAGAGATTAAGCTGCACTACACTTGGTTCGTCATATTCCTACTCGTCACTTGGTCGCTGGCAACGCTCTCTTTGCCCGTCCAATATCCCGGGCTTTCCGTCATCATTTACTGGGCTTTAGGGGCTCTCTCAGCAATTATTCTCTTCGCCTCCGTACTATTACATGAACTCGCTCACTCCTACATAGCTCTACGCAACGGAATCCAGGTTCCGAGTATAACCCTATTCGTCTTTGGTGGTGTATCTCAGATCGCCGAAGAACCTCAGAGCCCCTCGGTGGAGTTTAAGCTGTCACTTGTGGGTCCCCTTTCCAGCTTCGTGTTGGCGGTGGTATTTGGTGTTGCGTGGTTCTTCGCGATTACTTTTAGGTTAGGCGCATTGGTCGCAGCGCCGCTGTTTTATGGATCCTTTGTGAACCTTATCTTGGGTGTTTTCAATCTTATACCCGCCTTCCCCCTCGATGGAGGCAGGATTCTTCGTGCATTTTTATGGGGACGGAAGAACGACCTAGTCGAAGCTACAAAGATCTCAACCCATGTTGGGGTCGGTTTTGCTTACGCTCTGATATTTGCTGGCTTCTTCTTAATATTCATAGGTGCGTGGATGGGTGGGCTCTGGCTTATGTTTATCGGGTTGTTCCTAAAGAGTGGTGCTGAGGCAAGCCTCCGGCAGACTGTAGTCAGCCAAGCCCTTGCAGATGTGAATGTAAAAGATATAATGAGCTCTCAAGTGATCACCATAGACCCAGACATGACAGTGGCTGAAGCCGTCAGCGAATATTTCTCCAAACATAAGCACCAAGGCTTTCCTACAGTCAAGGACGGCAAGATAAAAGGGATTGTGACACTCCACGACCTTCAAAAGCTTCCCAGAGAGAAGTGGAATGTTACGCCAGTAAACGCCATAATGACTCCAGCTGAGAGGCTGGTTTACGTAAAACCCGGTGAGCCGGCGATAGAGGCGATGATAAAGATGTCGCGGGCTATGGTCGGGCGTCTCCCAGTGTTGGAGGAAGAAAAGGTGGTCGGGATCGTGACTAGGAGTGACCTCATGCAGGCTGTCAAATTCAGAACCGCGGTAGCAGAGAAGCCTATGCCAAACTTCATCTCAAAGCCCCTTACGTAAACGGTCATAAACTCCTAATATTCGTCGCGATGCAAGAGGCGGGGCATATGGTTGCTGAGGGGAACTTGGTTTTAAAGATCAGCAGGTCTCCTCAAATCCCGTAAGGGAGAAATTCTTAAGTGGTCAAAATAAAAAATAAGTAAAAATCCGGCAGAGATTGGAGGATGGTTGGCATGGATCTTGGCATCCAAGGCATGAAGGCAATTGTGGCAGCCTCAAGTAAAGGCATAGGCAGGGCTATTGCAGTTCGCCTCGCAATGGAGGGCGTAGATCTCGTTCTCTGCTCTAGAAATCAAAAGAGTTTAAATAAGGCGCTAGACGAGATTCAAACCTATGCCGGGCGAGGAGTCGACGCGCTTGCTGTCCCCGCAGACATCACCAAAGCAGAAGACATTAAGAGGGTTGTAGAATCGGCGGTAAACCGTTTTGGCACAGTGAACATCCTCATAAATAACTGTGGTGGTCCTCCAGTTGGGCCATTTCTCAGCTTCGATGATGACGCATGGCAGAAGGCGTTCGACCTCATATTCATGAGTGCTGTGAGGTTCTCGAGGGAAGTGATACCCTACATGCAGGCGAGGAGGTGGGGGCGAATAGTAAATCTGACTTCCTTCACGGTTAAACAGCCCTTAGAGAACTTCGCCTTATCTAACGCTCTGAGATTAGCCCTAGTGGGCCTGACAAAGACACTATCACTCGAATTAGCAAAATATGGAATACTGGTGAATGGGGTTAGCCAAGGCTACACCTTGACTGAGCGGGCTGAGGAGGTCTTGAGAGCTGAGTCTCAATTGACAGGGGAGACTTATGAAGCCGTCTACAAGGCACTTGAAAGCCGCATACCATTGGGCAGGATGGCTAAACCTGAGGAGATAGCCGACCTGGTCGTGTTCCTAGTCTCCCAGAGGGCTAGTTACATCACCGGAGCTAACATCCACGTGGACGGCGGCTTCGTAAGGAGCATCTTCTAATTCCCCCTTAATCTTCCTAATGGCATCTTTATTTTAAGGCTCCGAAGTAGTTGAATAAATTCCGTTCAAGGCCCTCCACCACAATTAGGTGGGAGTTTGCGGGATTGAGTGGCTTGATTACTAAACTGTCTCCCAACTCTTTCCTCGATGGCGAGGGCCTCTGTGCCCATACCTAGACCTAGCTTGCACTGGCGCTCTTTATCTTTCTAGCGAACTCTCTTCCAAACTCGCGGCATCTCTTAAGTTCATCATCATCCGGTACCCACTTTACCTTCAAGGCTGGGAGGGCAACTTCTATCTTGCTCTGTTTGAGTTTCTCCTCTATAGCAGCGGTGGCGCCGCCACCCCAGCCGTATGAGCCAAAGGCAGCGCCAATCTTTCCTCTCGGTTTTAGACCTCTAAGTTCTTCTAGGAATGAGGCTACTGTGTGAATCATGCCGGCGTTGATTGTTGAGGAGCCGACTAGGATTCCCCTAGTTTCAAGTAGCTCTTTAACGATGTCTCCCAAGTCTGATATTGGAAGTCGATATAGCGTGGCGGCTACACCTTCACTTGATATGCCTTCAAGCATCGCTTTAGCCATCATCTTGGTGCTGCCCCACATCGTGTCATAAACAATCATAGCCCTATCCGCCGACTCCCCTCTGGCCCACTTTAGATAGGCGTCGACTATCTTCATAGGGGCACTCCGCCAGATGATTCCGTGGCTTGGTGCTATTGTCTTCAATTCCAACCCCATCTGCCTTATCTCCTCAATCTTCTTCTCTACAAGCAGGCTCATCGGCCAGAGGATGTTAGCATAGTATTTTGCAGCCTCGCCCATTAGCATCTCTCCGCTTACCTCATCGTCGAACCTTTCAGAGGTGGCTAGGTGTTGCCCGAAAGCGTCGTTGGGTAGTAGTAGCGCCTCAGCCTCGACATAGGTGAACATGCTATCTGGCCAGTGGAGCATAGGCGCCTCGATGAACTTCAAGTCTCTCTGACCCAAGTTCACTGTGTCGCCCGTCTTCACAGTGAAGAAGTTCCAGTCTCCAGAGTAGTGTTTCAATAACCCCTCTCTACACTTCGCAGTACAGACTATCTTAGCTTTAGGGGCATACTTCAAGATCTCAGCGATCGCGCCCGTGTGATCCATCTCAAGGTGGTTAGCAATTATGTAATCTATCTTCTCTGGGCTGATAATCTCGCGGATCCTATTCATCATACTCCCAGCGAAAGGCGCTAGTACAGTGTCCACCAATGCGACCTTCTCGTCCAATATCAGATACGCGTTATAGGTCGTCCCCCGGTGGGTGGAGTATGTGAATCCGTGAAAACTTCTGACGTTCCAGTCAATAGCCCCAACCCAGTATATCTCGCTGGCAACCTCAACCTTCAACTTTAACAACCTCTCAGGTTATAGATAATTAACTCGCGTCCCCTATAACTATGGCTGATGTGGGCGCGATTCATTTAAATCTCGGTTAGGGGAGTTCTCTGATGTTACCTTGGGAGTGGTAGTATCTGGTCTATGGAGCTTGGATTTATAGATAAACCAAGGCATGTAGTTTGCGCCGCCTTCACCTACGGCGAACATGCGAGAGAGTTCGGTGTAGACCTAAAGGCCGGCGGGGCGCCGGTGTTCATCCTTAAATCGCCCAACTCACTCGTGCGGGATAAAGTTCCAGTCATTCTCCCCAACCTCTCTCAATGGTTGAAGACGCCTGAGCCATGGGGATGGGTTACTGGTGAGGTGGAGTTAGCGGTCGTAATCGGAGATAAAGCTCACAATCTCCGGATTGGTGAGGTTGAAAGATACATCCAGGGCTACACTATACTAAACGATGTGACCCAAAGAGACCTTGAGAGGAGTGGTTATCCATTTAGCATGGCTAAGAGCTTTCCAACCTTTGGGCCCTGTGGCCCACGAGTCGTTAAACTCGATGAGTTGCCCGATCCTTCCGCCATGCGGTTAAGGATGAGGATCAACGGTAAAACCGTACAAGATGCATCAACCAGCGAGATGAACATCTCCATCTTCGAGCTTGTGACCGCTGCCTCCAAGTTTGTAGCCTTAGAGCGGGGTGATATAATATCTACTGGCACACCGCCAGGGTGTCTGTCCTACCGTCTCCAGGTGGGAGATGTAATGGAGGCGGAGATAGAAGGCATAGGTACCTTAACCAATAAGGTCGTCGCCCATAAGAGGGTTTAGCCGCCGGCACTCTCAGAGTCGGCAGTGCGGCTTAGGGGCGCTCAAGCTTGGTTTAGGCACACAGTTGAGATATGGTCCACGTTACCTCTGCCCTTCGGTGCTCCTCAGCCAGCTACATTCTAGGTGGTTCAGGTTGGAAATGGCTAAGGGAAAAGTCGCCATAGTAAGATTAACCGGCGACACGCGTGTTGCCATCGAAAAAGCCCTTAAGCTTCTGGGCGGTTTGCATATAGGAAATCTGCCTATCTACATAAAACCGAACCTCTGCGCAGAGACAGATGTTGAAGGTGGCGCCAATGTCAGCTCACTCTTTCTCCGAAACCTTATAGCTCTGCTTCTGAACCATCATCGTAATGCTTCAATTAAGATAATTGAATCTGATAGTAGCGGTAAAAATGCTGATAGGGCCTTTGAGAAGATGGGGTATACTCAACTAGTCGAGGAGTTTGGAGGCGGCCACCTATCGCTTGTCAACCTCTCAAAGGAGCCAACTGAGACCATAGACCTCGGCGGGCTATACTTCAAAAGTTTGACGCTCCCAAGGATCCTACTCAAACCTCACTATTTAATCACGGTCGCCAAAGCCAAGACTCACGGACTGACCGAGATTACAGGGGCATTAAAGAACCAGTTCGGCTGCCTGCCCAACCCAAAGAAGTCGTCATATCACCCCCATATTAATGAGGTTATCGTCGATCTAAACAAGATCTTACCGCCCTCTCTTTGCATCGTTGATGGGTCTGTATGTATGGAAGGAGTTACACGGGGAAAGTTGTGGAGGTTGGGGGTAGTTATTTGCGGTTATGATCCTGTGGCAGTGGACGCTACTCTTACGCGGGTCATGGGTCTAAATCCATTCGAGATCAAACATTTATTGCTCGCCAATAGGGAGGGTCTAGGGATCATGGACCCCAGCTTAGTTGGGGAACCCTTGGAGAATGTGGCCATAAAGGTCCGTAGACCTAGTCTCATCGTGAAACTTGCGAGTCGGCTCATCCCGGATTCATTCTACCCGCTGGTCGAAGGCTTTTACCGTAGACTTACCCCACAAACAGTAATATGATCCCCTTGATTGCGAATCTTTCCACATACAAATGCCACTTTATTGAAAGTTTTTTTTAGCTGGCTGGGTTTTATAGCCAAGCTCAGCAGTGAACCTGCATACTTTGTAACACGATAGGTGTTGTTAATGAATAGTGTTTATGAACGCCGGCGACGTGATTAAAGTATGGTGAATGATACCGGTTAAGGGGGTTACATGGAAGCTCGATGTATGATCTTCAGGGCTTATGATGTTCGAGGAACTTACCCCGAGGAGGTGAACGAAGAAGTCGCCTTAAAGATAGGTAAGGCCTTCGGGACTTACAACACTGGCAAGATAGTTGTAGGTACGGATACCCGACTAAGTAGCCCAGCCCTAAAGGAAGCCCTCATACGGGGGCTGATCTCCACAGGTGCTGAAGTGACTGATATAGGCGTAGTCACGACACCAATGGTGATCTTCGCTACAGTTCATCTCAAACAGGACGGAGGGGTTATGGTAACAGCGTCCCATAATCCCAAAGAGTATAATGGCTTCAAATTCAATGATGGAAGAGGGATTCCAATCAGCTACGAGTCAGGTATACGTGAAATCCAGAAAATCTACAATGTAGGCTATTTCTCGGTTGGGGAAGGTAAGCTCAATAGCATAGATATAATCGAGGATTATGCAAAATTCCTGCTGGAAAGGATAAAGGTTAGAGCTGAAGGCTTGAAAGTTGTGGTAGATGCAGGCAACGGCTCAGCTGGGCTAATATACCCAAAAGTGTTGAGGGAGCTCGGTGCATCAGTTTACGAGTTGAACTGCGAACCCGATGGAAACTTTCCAAATAGAGACCCAGACCCCGCGAATAGGGCGAGTCTTCTACAGTTGCAGAGGAAGGTTGTCGAGGTTGGGGCAGATATAGGTTTCGCCTACGATGTTGACGGTGACCGCCTCGCAGTCGTCGATGAAAAAGGCTCAATCATGGAGCCCAAAAAGGTCTTTGCCCTGTTGGTAGACATAACACTCGGCAAGAAGCCTGCCACAAAAGTGGTGCATGACATTCTCACTTCAATGGCGATTGAGGAGAGGATAAGGAAGAGAGGAGGGATTCCCATACCATCCAAAGTTGGCCACACTTACATAGCCCAGAAACTCCTCGAGGAGGGCGCTGCACTCGCGGGAGAGCTTTCAGGGCATTACTATTTTGAGGAGACCTTTGGGGCCGATGACGCGCTCTTCGCGAGTTTAAGGCTTATTGAGTATCTAGTTGCGACCAGAACTCAGCTGTCGGAGTATGGCGTGGACATCCCTTCATACTTCGCGGAGGACATGAGGGTTCCCATCCGTGAATCTGAGAAGTTCAATTATGTTGAGAAGTTGAGGCGGCGCTTCCAGGGGGAGGGCTACCGTGTCGACTGTATGGATGGAGTTAAGGTTTTCTTCGATGACGGCTGGTTGGTTGTACGGCCTTCGCATACCGAACCAAAGATCTCTGTGGCCTATGAGGCGGTGGATAAGTGGCATTTTGAATACATTAAGCGGCTCGTTAGAGAGATATTAGATGAAAGGCCGCGGTGAAGATTTTTTACGCCTTTTTCATAGAAATTTTTAATATTTTAATTCTTTTTCTTTAATAAGTTTTTTTAGAGTTCGATTTTCGAATAAAGTTGAAAAATAAGGCATTATTTTTATTAATAAGAAACCATCTCGATCTTCTCCATATTATTTAATAGCACAAGACTAGGTTAGCCGGGCTGGATTTTGATGGCGAATCTGTTTAACCTATTAAGTTAAAGAAAGGCGCTCACCAGTCTAAATCCTAACAGCCACCATTATCTCGCTACTCAGTATACTCATCCCTACAACTACTGTCCATGTTCAGATCCAAGGCTTAGATAACGTGAACAGGATGGATGTGGTTTTTTATTTACGTAGTTGTCGAGTCTAATGAAAGGCTTCCGCTGAACGATGTTACCTTCCTTATAAGAGGGGGTGACCAGTAAAATCGTCACCATCGACGCTGACAGTGGCTCCTCTTCAGATATGTCGACCAAAAATCTTTTAGCATCCATGCGCTCCAGAGAGCGTCGAGTAGAGTTGGCCAATACTCGATTAACTAGGAACATCACAGTCCCCCTGTGGGTCATGCTTCTGGTTGGCAGTTCGCTGGTTTACGTCATGCCGGCTATCGCCAACTCTCAGCCTCAGGTTGAGGCCATACTAGAGGGGTTGAGCCACCCTACGGGGGTGGCTGTGGACTCGGAGGGGAATGTGTACTTCGCCGAGTTTGCCTTGGAGGGGGCGCTAAAGAGGTATAGTGTGGATGGAAGTGTCACTGTGCTGCTCTCTCCTTTAACGTCGGCTGCTGGGGTGGCGGTTGGGGTTGAGGGTGAAGTTTATGTGGTGGAGTCTGCTGAGGGGGTGCTCTGGAGGGCGGTCTCGGGATTACGGGGGGCTGAAGTTGTTTTGGAGGAGCCGGGCATCTGGGACTTAGCTGTAGATAGTGAAGGAACCCTATATGTGAGCGTGAGGTCGGTGAACGGTTCCCTCATAAAGTTGCCCCATGGGGCAGATAGACCTGAGGTTTTGCTCTCAGGTTTGAATGTTCCCTACGGTATTGCGGTGGACAGTAGGGGCAACGTTTACTTTGTCGAGTTTGGGAGCGCGGGGGCTGAGGATGGGGCTTTGAAGATGCTCCCGAAGGGCCAGTTGGAGCCTGTGACGCTCGCGGGGGGGCTGAGAAACCCTTACGATGTGGCGGTTGATGATGCAGGAAGGGTCTACTTCACGGAGAAGGGTGGAACTTTAAAGGTTCTCGAGCCTGGGAGCGATACGCCTAAGTTGCTGCTCTCAGAGCTGGGGCGAGTTTACGGGATAGCATTCGACCGTAGGGGGGGCTTGATCTTGTCTTCCTTCGGCAGCCCAGTGGGTGAGGGTGGCGATGGGGCTCTCTTGAGGCTTCAGGTACCCGAAGCTTCTTGGCCTGTGGAGGTTTGGCTTTTGGCAGTCTTTGGTTTAGTCGCCTTTGCTTCCTCCCTCTTCTTCTTCCTGAGGAGGAGGGGGCATGGTAGGTCGTCCGGTTAGTGTTGGGTGGCTGTCGTTTCGGTGTGTTTTGTTTACTTTTGTTTACAGTTTCTAAGACAGGTTTTATATACGTGAAGGCTCGATAGTGGAGCTTTGGAAACATCAACTAGATGAGCGTGAGTGAGAAGTATGAACATAAAGCCAAACCTAACCTTAAGCCTAAGAATGAGTCTAAGCATAGCGACAATAGCCCTCCTGGTACTGAGCGTAATGGCTGCGCTCCCCATCGTCACACACGCCTCCACGACAGGGACGATAACACTCTCAAGCTCGACAATAAGAGGCTACAAGGTTGTACAGGTGACAATCACAGACCCCGACATTTCAACTGGAAGCTCAGCCCCACCGAGAGTAACAGTCGACAAAACAATCCAACTGAACTACTCTCAATCTGGAGTACATAAACAGACTCTAACACAACTGCCGCTGTATCAGATCTCGGGAGGATCATGGGTTGCATTCGTAACATTAAATGTGACAGGTGCTATGACCTTCCACAACACGAGTGGAATTCCGTCTAGCGCGGCAGCCCAAGAACCAACCCCCCCAGCTGAATCCTCTGCCAATTGGGACTCTGATAGCTCTGACGGGTTTACCGAGGGTAAGGAGCCCGAGATTGGCACTGGCGTTAAATGGTCTGCTAACAAGCTACTCGTCTATATCACTGCGAGTGAAGGTGAAATAATCACGTTCACTTACCATGACTCCGCTGGCAGCGCAGGCTCCCCGATAGACGTTACAGCCGAACTCGAATACACACGGGGCAGCGCTGGAACCGTTTCACTTGACAGAACAACCTACGCGCCCAGCATGGTCCTCTACGCGCAGGTTGCAGATCAAGATATAAACTATGACCCAACTGCCGCAGAGTCATACACTTCCGCTTGGGATTCAGACCTACTGAACTTGACCCTCACTAACATATCGATCACAACCTTCACTGAAACTGGTTCGAACACAGCCACATTTGAGGGTTCAGGATCAGTCTCACCCTCAGCCACCATCGGGACCGTCATATCTGTAAAGTACACTAATGCCGCCCCATCCGGGAACGTTACAGCTTCAGCCTCCGTAGCCACAACTACAGCCTCCATAAGTCTTGACAAGGCTCAATACACCATAAGCGACAAGGCTAAGGTCACACTCGTAGAGCCAGACCTAAACCTTGACAAGAAAGTCGTGGACATAATCAGCAGAGATACTACCCCAGCCTCTAAGAGCGACGGGGGCAAAGTCTACGTCTTCAGCGAAGATGACTCCATCGGCTCAGGCATAAAGATGGAGGAGAGCGGGAAGAACACAGGCATATTCACTGGAGAGTTCAAGTTTGGATCCACGACAAGCCAAGCTGACACCCCGACAATCCAAGCGAGCTCGAACAAGAAGGTAACCGTACTCTACGTGGACGCCAAAGATGTGACTGGAACTACTAGGAACGTTACAGCCACAGCCACGTTCAAGACCAGCACAGGAACACTCGCCCTCGACAGATCGAGTTATAGCATAACCTCCACCGCAACCTTGACGCTAACAGACCCTGACCTCAACACAGACTCATCCACGGTTCAAACCATCAGCAGAGACACCGACCCCACCTCGGTTGAGCCTGGTAAGGTCTACATATACAGCACATCGAGCGGGTCAGCGTCCAGCCCAGCCAGCGGCATCCTAATGGTTGAGACAGGCGCAAATACTGGCGTCTTCACAGGGACCTTTACCTTCAAGGCAACTGGGACAACAACCCAAGCAGACTCTCCAGTTCTCCGGGTGAGCACAGGTGACACGATCACAGCCCTATACAAGGATGCATCGAACGCGAACGGAGCAGCCCAAGACATAACCGCAACCGCCACCTACTCCACAACCACAGGCACGATAAAGACAGATGCATCAAGCTACAGCTACAAGTCGGGCACAGTAGTGACTGTCTATGTCACCGACCCAGACGTGAACACTAACCCTGCAGCAGCAGACTCGATACCATCTGCAGGGTCAGGCAGAAGAGTCACAATACAGATAACTGGTGGAACCCCAACCCTCTCCGAAACAGCAATACCCGTGAACGAGACAGGGCCTAACACAGGCGAGTTCAAAGGCACCTACACATTCACACAAGCCTACGCCCCAGCCAGCACCATAACAGTAAGCTACTATGACCAAGAAGATTCGTCTGGAAACCCAACCACAATAACAGCCTTCGCCTCAATAACCTCTAGGACAGGATCCATCACACTCGACAAGTCAAGCTACCCGATCGGAGCTGAGGGGAAGATCACCCTCACAGAGCCCGACATGAACAGAGACCCAGAGGCAGTCGAGACTGTGAGCGCCGATGGCGGCTCAGGCAACGTGAACCAAGCCAACTATGTGGATATACGGAGCACAACAGACATGTCCGGCATCACCATACAGCTAACTGAGACAGGCCCGAACACAGGTGTCTTCACACGCAACTTCACCATGACCACAGCGGCAAGCTCAGCACCCAACATCAAAGTTGCCAAAGGCGACACAGTCTACGTCCGATACAACGATGAGAAAGATGCAACAGGCTCAGAGCTAGACGTCGAGACAACAGCGAAGATAACAGCCACAACAGGCTCAGTATCACTCGACAAGACAATCTATCCAATCTACGGCAGAGTCCTTGTAACGATCAACGACCCAGACTGCAATACACACGACAGCGCAGCTGACTCGATAGACAAATCACGGATAACAATCAAGACCTCAACCATGTCGACAACAACCAGCCCCGACAATAACGCTATCGAGACAGGTGTGAACACAGGCATCTTCGAGACAGACTTTACCCTTAGCAAGAGCGCCGGCGGAACAACAGTCCAAGTCTCCGACGGGGACGGGCTCACAGTGACCTACAAGGAGGAAGTAGACGCCTCTGGAGCTAAAGAGGTCTCCCACACAGCCACAGCCGCCATACGAGCTACAACGGCAACAATCACGTTCGACAAAGCAAACTATGAACTGACTGATACAGCAACCATAACCCTAACCGAACCAGACGACAACCAGAACTACAAACTGATCGAGACCCCAGTCCAAACATTCAAAGTCTACTCAGACACAGACCCAGCTGGCATAAGCCTAACGATGACTGAGACAGGGCCGAATACAGGAATCTTCACAGGGTCAATCACGTTCTCAACAGCATCTACGTCAGGAACCCAGCTGAAAGTAACAGCAGGCGACACCATAACAGCCCAATACAAAGACTACACAATCCCAGGATACTCAGGCACAAACCCGACAGCCATCTGGACAGTCGTCAAAGCAACAGCCACCGTGGGAGTAACCCCAACGCCAGAAATGCCAGCTGAGACCACAGGCACCACCACCAAGGACTCAACCGGCGTCGAGAAGACAGCCTTCACAGCCGGCGAGACAGCCCTACTATCAGCCACAGTCAAGAATGCAGCCTCCACAAGCCAAACCTTCCTAATAGCCATCCAAGTGATGGCCCCAGACGGCACAGCCTACCCAACTGACTACGTCCAGACAACCCTAGCCGCAGGGCAAGAGTTCACCTTCAGCCCAAGCTTCATCCTACCAGCAGACGCCCAAACAGGCACATGGACCTTTGAAGTAAGCGTCTTCGACAACTTCCCAGCACTAGGCGGAGTAGCCGTAGCCGACCCAGTGACACAGACCTTCACCGTCGAGTAACAACACAAAAACCATAAATCCCCCTTTTTTATCTGAAAGGAGAGTTGAAAAATGAATATGAAAACACTCAACATGAACCCGAAGTCGAATTCGACCATACTAGCCATAGTCCTATTCTCACTGCTGGCACTAGCGGCAACCGCCCCAGCGGCAACCGCCCAAGTTACATCAGTCTCAACCGACAAGTCCAGTTACATGCAGGGTGGAACAGTCACCATATCAGGCGTCGCAGCTCCAGACGCCTACGTAGCCATCCAAGTCACAAACCCTGCGGGAACCAGCATATTAATGACGACCGTGAAAGCCGACAGCACCGGCGCCTTCACACGCACATTCAAACTACCATCCGACGCGACGGCTGGAACCTACACAGTCACAGCCAGCCAGGGAGGCGCCACCGAGACAGCCACCTTCGAGGTGACAGCCCTCGCAGAAGACACCACACCACCCACCCTCACAATAACATTAACGCCCGACAAAGCCGAATACGGTGAGGAGTCCGTCACAATCACGGTCACCGCCAACGAAGACCTAAAGGCAGCACCAGTCGTCACAGTCACACAGTCCGGAGCTTCAGCAGCCACGGTCACAATCTCAACCACTGCACCCTACACGGGTACATATTCGATCATGACCGGCTACGATGGAACAGCAACCATAACCGCCACGGCTGAAGACCTAGCTGGCAACACTGGCACAGCGACCAAGACTTTCACCGTCAGAACAATCCCAGCTTGGAAGCCAACAACTGACGCCCTAGCCGATGACATAGACGCATTACAGGAAGATGTATCCAACCTCCAAGCCAGCGTAGCAGCCCTGCAGACTATAAACATGATAGCCTACGCGGCAATCGGCCTCGCCATAATAGCCATAATAATAGCGATAGCCGCAATCGCAAGGGCAGGTAAGAAAGCCTAAAATAACCCCCACTTTTTTTCTCAAGCCAACACGGCGAGCTACCTGCCCCGTAGTTGGCTAAAAGCCAAAATATTAATACCCCTCAGCCCATCGGCTAGAGTGAAGACAATTGAGAGAAAACTCCCGCCTCACACAACATCCCACACCCATTATACTCTTCCTATTAATATTGGGGCTGACGTTAGTGTCCACTATGCCCACGGCTTCAGCCCAAGTCGCAACGGTGAAAACCGACAAGTCGATCTACACCTATAACGAAACCATCACTGTAAGCGGCACAGCCCCCCCAAACAAAACAGTAGCCATCCAGATAACAGACCAAAAGGGCACAATAGTCTTCCTAACAACGGCCAAAGCTGACACGGAAGGTAATTTCCAACGAACATTTAAACTACCCCCAGGATCCCTAACGGGCGAGTACAAGGTAACCGCGAGCGAAGGCGGAGTTAGTAGGGAAACAACCTTCATACTCTACTCAGTTGGGCCATTCCTAACAATCACATTGACGCCGCCAAAACCTGCCTACACCACAGAACTCGTAACCATAAAAGTAACCTCAAGCGAAAGCCTCCAAGACGCACCAACCGTCACAGTCACACAGTCCGGCGCGGAGGCGAAGCCTCTCTCAATGGTCAAAACTAGCTCAAACCAGTGGAGTGCAAGCTACGCCGTCCAACGCGGATATGAAGGGGTGGCTGTAATAAATGCTTCAGGTATAAACTTGGCTGGAGAGGTTGGCAGAGCAGTCAAAACATTCACAGTAGATACAACACCACCCGTGATCTCCATCACAACCCCCGAAATAGTATTCGAGCCTAAGGTTACAGTCTCAGGTGTAGTCGATGATGCGACCGTGAGCTTCATAGATCTCACCCTAGACGCACAGCCTAAGACACGCGTCGCAGTTGTGAGTCATGCTTGGAGTGTTGAGATTCCACTCCCAACCACAGGCACCCACTCCCTGAAGGCTGAAGCAACAGATCTAGCTGGAAATACAGGGTTCGCCACCACCACGACAAACTACCTCCAAGTAACAGGCTCGGTCGCCGTTGACATAGACTTACCCGAAGGTACCCCTGGCACCACAGTGCCCATCTGGGTCTACACAACCTACGAGGGAAGACCTATAGCTGTAAACAACATCTCAGGCAAAGTCATACAGCCGGATGGTACCGTAGTTGACCTCACCTTCACCGCCGTGAAGACTGGACTCTTCAAAGCTCTCTACACGATCCCAACCGTGGGGACATATGCCGTCGCGGTTGATGTCTCTTGGCATGGTGTGTACGGAACAGCATTCAAGGTCTTCCAAGGCGTCACATTCGATGTGAGCCAGCTGGAAGGGGTAAGGGTCTCCAGCCTGATCGCGGCGGGGTTATCCATTGCCGCAGCTGCGGCTGCGATAGTGGCTGTAGTACAAATAACTAGGAAGCTTGTTCTCAAGTAACAAAAACTTAAACCCAGCCTTTATAATCTTCCAAAAGAGAAGGCATGGAGTGGCGTGAGGTAAGCCAGCAGGAGTATCAGGAGTCTTTCCGCAGACTAAGGCAGATTATAGAGTTGATAGACCGTGACCCTAGAGTTGGCTGGAAAGGATTTAAACCTAAGCAGAAACTCAAGGGAAGTAGCCAGAACACCTGTAAACCTTGAGAAGGAACTCTACGGAGAAATATGGGGTCTGAACGGCGCAAAGTAGATAGCTTAAACCTCATAAACCACCCGCACCGAGGGCAAAACCTAAGAATACGTGTCAATTCAATTTTAAAATTTAGTGGCTGGTTTGCAATTAAATGCGATCCCTTGGCGCAAAGTTAGGTCTTGGGGTTGCGTTGGCTGCGGGGACATCTGTTGCAATTCGTTCCGTGTACCCATCTCCGCCTGGGAATGGGCTAGGCTCTGCCACCTCTACGGCCCCCAGATCGCCGAGTTCAGATTTGACGGCTTATACCTGAAGAAAAGAGCCGACGGTAGCTGCATATTCCTGTACCCCTCCATGGGTAATTTCCTATGTGCCCTCCAAGCGATGAAGCCCTATGCATGCAAGCTTTGGCCCTTCAAGATAGGGAGGAAGCCTACCTACGGATGCGCCGATGAGGCATTATACTCCTTCAAAGGTGACAAGTTCTACGTCTACTTGGACCCGTTCTGCAGGGGAATTATGCTCGGGAAACCAACCCAGCAATTCGCAGTCCAAGTCATACCTGAATTTATCGAGATCTTTCTAGGTGGCAGAAGAGCTCAAATATACTCCACAATGCCCTCCCAAGGCTTCACACACCCTCAACTCCGTCCCGAGCTCCAGTCTCCTATTAGGCGGTTATCATGCGAGCTTAACCTCTGAGCCTACCCCAAACCTTCTCGCTTTATCATACGCAATCTTTGCCACCGCCACATCCTGGATCGCCAGCCCAACTGACTTGAATAGTGTAACCTCCTCAGGGCTCTCCCTACCATGTTTAGCGCCGCTCACAACCTCTCCCAGCTCCGCATAGATATCCCCCACGGAGAATCCTCCCTCCGCCATGGGGATCAAAAGGTCTCCAGCCTCCCTCAGAGCAGCCTCCCGGGAGTCTACAACAACCTTCGACCTCCTCACCACCTCACCGTCCAACTCCCTAACTTTAGGAGAATGGGAGCCAACACCGTTTATGTGAGTTCCAGCCCGAAGCCACTTACCCTTAACCACCGGCTCCTTGGCAGAGGTTGCAACCACCAAGATATCTGCCTTACACACAACCTCAGCTGCTGCATCTAAGGATGTAACGTGTACGCCGAGTCTTTCCTCCACCTCCTTTGCGAATCGTATCCTATGTTCATGGGTAGGGCTGTAAACGTATACGCGGCTGATACGCCTAACCGCCGCTACAGCCTCCAATTGAAATCTGGCTTGAACGCCAGCCCCAATCACCCCAACTGTTTCACTATCTTCCCTAGCAAGATACTTAGTGGCTACACCTGACGCAGCCCCGGTTCTAAGGGCGGTAAGGTAGGCTGCATCCATGACCGCCAGGGGTATCCCAGTGTCAATGTCAATGTAGGTGATCAAAGCCGAGATCGTTGGGAGCCCCTTCAAGGCGTTGTTTGGGTATGAGGCGACGACTTTTGAGGCCGCTGCACTCAGCCCTCGGAGGTAAGCTGACATACCCCCAATCCAGCCGCCCCTTTCGGGGATTGTGATGATAGACCTTGGGGGCATCTGAACCTCGCCTCTCGCATACTCTCTGAAAGCCTCCTCAACAGCACAGATAGCTTCCCTCATATTAACCAGAGACTCGATCGCCGACCGCGCTAGAAGCAGAACCATAGACAACCACTAAGCCAGCATACGCATTTATATCATTTAACCAACTAGTACCTTCAAGGCGCAAGTTGATAGCTTATAAGAGTTAAGCAGCAGTCCATAAACATGAAGGGGAACCTATCGGTGGCCGAGTTTCAGGTTTCAACCTAAGATATATGATCCACAAATATTAATCAATCCAATTTTTGCCATACACTTATAGAAATCTGTTAAGGTGAAATCGAAAATGCATGAGGTTTGGGATCTCTTAATCATTGGAGCTGGGCCGGCTGGTCTAGCGGCTGGAATCTACGGTGCGAGGATGGGACTGAAAACCCTGATTGTGGCTGAAGTTTTAGGTGGGATGGCAGCTGACGCCCTCACGGTGGAGAACTACCCTGGCTTCGCCCAGATCTCAGGTTTTGAACTTATGGATAAGATGCGTAGGCAGGCTGAGGCTTACGGTGCGATATTAAACAGTCCTGAAACCGTACTCGAAATGGTTTTGGATGGTAGTGAAAAGAAAGCCAAGACTGATGCAAGCGCATACTCGGCGAAGGCGTTAATCATAGCGACCGGGTGCACCCACCGGAAACTAGGGGTACCTGGCGAGGATAAGTTCAGGGGTAGAGGGGTTAGCTACTGTGCAACATGTGACGGCCGCTTCTTCAGGGGCAAGAAGGTTATGGTGGTAGGCGGCGGGAATGTAGCCGCCCACGAGGTCCTATACCTCAAAGATCTCGCAAGCAAGATATACCTCGTTCACAGGAGAGAGGGAATGAGGGCTGACGCCATACTGGAGAAGCGTGTAGTTGAGTGCGGAGTGGAGGCTATCTGGAATAGTGAAGTCAGAAGCATAGAAGGCAACGACCAGGTCTCACTTGTACGCGTTTACAACAAGAAGACTGGCGAAGATAGAGCAGTAGAGGTAGATGGTGTGTTTATCGCCATAGGCGAGCTTCCGAGGAGTGAGGTAGCGAAGAAGGCTGGGGTGCCCACAAACGCGGAGGGCTACATAATCGTAGACGGGAACCAAGAGACAAAGATCCAAGGGGTTTATGCGGCGGGAAGCGTAACCGGAAGCGTAAACCAGATAGGTGTCGCCGTAGGCGAAGGTATAACAGCGGCGGTGAATGCATACCTATACGTGAATAAAGGTTGGTATCGCCATGAATCAAGCCATACCTAAAACCGACCCCAAACAAGTAGGGGTAGCTAGTAAGGGTTATAAAAATGGAGTGTGAAGAGTGATCTGGAGAGACTGTTGTCCACCAACATACTCATAAATGTGGGTTCCATCCTAATAGTTGTCGGTCTCATAGTTGTCTTGCTCTCAGTTCTATCAGCCATGTTCGCCGCTGTGCGAGGGGGGAGGGTTCGAGGGGGGGGTGTCATATTGATCGGCCCAATTCCAATCTTATTCGGCTCCGACGCCAAGATAGTGAAAGGTCTAATCTACCTAGCCATAATCTTAATGATCATAGTCTCAGTTATCATGGTAATCCCAACCCTACTCTAGGAGGGTAAACGTTGGCTGAGAATCTTTGTGAACTCTGCGGGAAGCAAGATGCCTTATATATCTGCCGGCGATGTGGCAATAGGATCTGTGAAGCCTGCTTCGACTACACTGGCTGGGTATGTAGCATCTGCGCGAAGAGTGCCACTAAACCGCAGACGTCAGGTCTCAAAAAATTGTTAAACCCGTATAGTTTTCCCTTAATCTTCATGGTTGGTTCGCTCATAACCTTCATCGGTGTGGTTATCATCTTCATCTCAGCGCTGGGCAGCCCAAGCTCTATCGCAGGTGGCGGGATTCTGCTGATCGGTCCTATCCCTATAGTGTTCGGAACAGGCCCAGACTTCCTCGTTCTACTCCCAATCGCTGTAGCCCTAACTATAATTGCTTTTGTCTTCTTCTTCCTCCTCCTGACCCCGCGGCTGAGGGCAGTTTAGGTAGGGCACCCCAACCTTACATTCAAACAGCATGGATTAAGCACTGAACCTTCCCCAGCCCTATACGCCTAATAACGCCACAAAAAACTACTTCACCCTCTCACCGCGGCCTAGTTGGTTAAGCATTTCACCGGCTTTCATCACAATCTCCCTCTCGTTCTTATAAGTCAATACGGTTATTGCCTCCTCTAAGGGTAACCACCTAACTTCTTCGACCTCAAAATCGTGGTTAGCTTCGGAGCCGCTGACAAATTCCAATAGATAAAAATGGACAGTCTTGAAGATTCGAGCCTCATCATCTCGAGAATAATACCAGTAGCTTATCTCTCCTATTTTACCTACGGGTCTCCCCATAAGCCCTGTCTCTTCCCTCGTCTCCCTCACCGCGGACTCCTCAAGCGTCTCATCGGCCTCAACTAAACCTTTAGGCAGACACCAAACTTTGCCCCCCCTCCTAGCCGTCAATGCTACCTCATGAGAGTTGCCCCGTCTCTTGAAGATCACCCCACCAGAAGAAATCTGCCGTTTTATCTTAACCATACATCACCCCACTGGTATACAAGAAGCCACTACACCTCTTACTAAAAATAGGGTTCGCGTCCTTATAACATAGGATTGTAGATTGGTACACATAGGATAGGTGCTCCCAGCCGAACCATAAATAAAACTTGACATATATATAGTCCCAAACAATTAAACTGAGCTGGAGGACTGTAGTATGGAGGAAGGCGAAAAGCCGAGGGGGACTTCTGGCAAGGTTGTCCTAAAACAGATCGACAAGTACGTGTGGGAGATACCGCGATCCTACAAGCCTGGCATGAGGGTTCCTGGAAGGATCTATGCAAATGAGACCCTCCTAGAGAAGATGAGGATGGACATGACGCTTGAACAGTGCGCCAACGTAGCCTTCCTACCTGGCATCTACAAATGGTCAATAACGTTGCCTGACGGCCACGAAGGTTACGGCTTCCCTATCGGTGGGGTGGCCGCAACAGACTATGAGGAGGGTGTTGTTAGCCCCGGCGGCGTGGGGTATGATATAAACTGCGGAGTACGCCTCCTCAGGACTAACCTCGACGAGGATGAGCTACGCCCTCATCTCAACAAGCTCCTCGACGCGTTGTTCGATTATATACCCTCCGGTCTAGGCAGTAGGGGTAGGGTAAGGCTTACACCTCAGCAGCTGGACGAAGCGGTCGCTGAAGGTGTTAAATGGGCCATTAGAGAAGGTTACGGTTGGGCTGAAGATGCTGAGCATTGCGAAGAGAATGGGTCTATGCGTGGGGCCGACCCGTCAAAGGTTTCTTCCACAGCCAAGAGCCGAGGAGCCCCACAGCTTGGGAGTCTAGGCAGCGGAAACCATTTCCTCGAGGTTGAGAGGGTGGACAAGATCTTTGACGAGGGAACCGCGAAAGCTTTAGGTATAAAGAAAATCGGGCAGGTCTGTGTTTTAATCCATACGGGTAGTAGGGGCTTCGGCCACCAGGTATGCAGTGACTATCTACGAATTATGGAGGGGGCTGTTCATAAATATGGCATAAAATTACCTGACAGGGAACTTGCCTGTAGCCCAGCTAAGAGCAGAGAGTTAGAAGACTACCTGGCCGCTATGGGTGCGGCTGCCAACTTCGCCTGGGTCAACAGGCAGCTGATAACCCACTGGACACGCGAAGTCTTTCAGAAAGTCATGGGTAGCTCAGCTGAGGATCTCGACTTAAGGCTTATTTACGATGTTGCGCACAACATAGCGAAAGTTGAAGAGCACCAGATAGACGGTGGTAAACGCCGGGTATACGTCCACAGGAAAGGTGCCACTAGAGCCTTCCCTCCAAAACACTCAGAGATCCCCGCTGACTATAGGGAGATAGGCCAACCAGTGCTCATACCTGGGAGCATGGGCACAGCCTCGTGGCTCCTCATCGGGACAGCGAAGGCTATGGAACTCAGCTTCGGCTCCACCGCCCATGGCGCAGGGCGCTTCATGAGTAGAGCTGCCGCTAAAAAGAGGTTCTGGGGGAGCAATGTTAAAAGGGAGCTCGAGCAGGCTGGCGTGCTAGTTCGAGTAACCAACATAGCTCTCGTGAGTGAGGAGGCGCCAGGCGCATACAAGGATGTGGATGAGGTGGCCGATGTGAGCCACCAGCTGGGGATAGCCCGCAAAGTATGTAGACTTACACCTATAGGCGTTTCAAAGGGGTGACTCATTTTTTTACTGTCAACAAGTATGGGAGGATTTTTCATATGCACGCAGATCTCAACCCTTATGAAGCATCAAATACATTTACTGTCGTCTTTCGCGGTGTGGAATCATCCTTCGATATGGTACGGTTCGGGTGTGAGCTGTGAAGGCTGTTGTTAAGCTATACAGGGAACCAAGTGTAAGTAATCCTGTGCTCATAGGCGGGTTACCTGGAATTGCGTATGTAGCGAAGCTTTCGACTGATTACTTGATAAATGAGCTGAGGGCAGAACTATTCGGGGAGATTTACTCGCCCTTCTTCCCGCCCTACGTATTAATCAAGAAGGATGGTACAGTGGAGCTAATGAAGAACGAACTATACTGCTGGTCAGATAGGAACTTGGAGAGGGGGGCAGTAATCTACACTGGGAACACTCAGGCAACATCCCCGGAAGGGCAGTATGCCATCGCAGAGGAAGTCCTGAATTTGGCTGAACGTTTCGGTGTGAAGAGGGTCTTCACGTTGGCTGCGTATGTAACTGAGAGATCCGCTGAGAAGCCGAGGGTCTACATTGCGGCAACAGACCCCAAGCTAGTCGATGAGATGAAGGTTTACGGGGCGAAGCCCATGGAGGAAGGTAGCATCGGCGGCACAAACGGGTTACTCTTCGGGCTGGCCAAGTTGAGGGGGATGGAGGGTATATGCCTCCTCGGAGAGACCGTAGGTTATACCACCCCAACAGGTCAATCCCTTGTTGACGCTAAAGCCGCCAAAGCCATCCTCGAGGTTCTCACCAAGATATTGGGGTTGAAGATCGACATGGCGCCCCTCGAGAGCCAAGCTAAAGCGACCGCCGAGATCATACAAAAGATAGAAGAGGTGGAGCGCCAAGCCATCGAGGAAGCAACCAGGATAGCCCCCCCCAAAGACCGTATGTTATATATCTAAACTCTGGCGGTGAGAGTATCGCCAAGACATACATAGAATATCTGAAAAGGCCAGTTTTAAGGGAGCCAATAGCCATTGTAGGCTCTCCAGGTCTCAGGTCGATCGGTAAATTGGCTGTAGAGTACCTCGTCGAGGGCTTGAGGGCTTCACTATTTGCCGAACTCTACTCACCCTATTTCCCAGTTATCTACTATACTAAACCCTCTTACGCTCCTCACCCCTCCCTACCAGGCTCAGGCGGCGTAAAATTGGTGAAATCAGGTTTAGATCTCCCAGCTGTCCGTTTCTACTCGCATAACAACCCAGACCTCTTGATAACTGTGGGCTATCACGCAAACTTTCAAGGACAGTTTGAGGTGGCTGAGAAGGCACTGGACCTATTCAAAGAGTTCGAGGTTAAGAGAATTTTCATACTAGCTGGTTACGGGTATAAGGGGAAGGATGTCTGTTGTGCTGCGACAGATCTAAATCTCATCGAGGAGATGAAAAGTCACGGTATTGATGTTGGATATATTGGCCCCTTCTACGGTTTCTCAGGTTTAGTTTTCGGGTTCGCCAAACTTAGAGGGATAGAGGGCATCTGCCTCTTTGGAAGAAGTGAACCAAACATAGAAGATCCTGAACACCCTGACCCAGCAGCGGCCCGTGCGGTTGTGCGGTGTTTAGAGGTGATCTTGGGTCTTAAACTCCATACAACCGAAAATTAGCCTCCGTCTCGCTTCAATGCAGACGATGGTTTCAAAGGGAAAACGAGTTTCCCCTAACATTCTAACCCAGTAGCCTTTCTCCTCTAACCTCTTCACAGTCTCATCAATTCTGGAGAGTGTTGACTGCACCAAATAGATACGCCCATCCTTTTTGAGATGATCTCCAACTTCTTCTAAAAAACGGTCTACAACTTCTCTTCCACTCTCGCCCCCCTGCCAAGACTTCTCCAATATGCTGCACCCTTCCTCGGGTGTAGATGGAAGGTAAGGCGGGTTAAATAGGATGACATCAAACACTTCCCCAACTCCTATGGGGCCAAACAGATCTCCCACGAGTACCTCCACTTTACCATTAAGACCGTTTAACCGAGCATTCCATAGTGTGGCCTTCGCTGCGGAAGGGTTGATATCGGTCGCAACGACCCTTCCAGCCCTCAAAGCGGCCAGTAGTGCGTTTATACCGCATCCACAACCTATCTCTAAAACTTCCTCGCCGTCTCTTACTTTGAAGTTCTCAGCTAAAAGTAAGCTGTCATCGGAGGGTAGGTATACATCCTCGGGAACGAGGAACTTGAGTTCTCTAAACTCTACTATGCGTAGCCGCTCCATAAATTGCATCCGCCAAAACACCAAACTCTTCAGGAGTTAACGTGAATACTCTTCTATCCAGTAAATGAGCGGGCAAACTGGCGGCTTCCAGCTTTGGCAGATGCATACTTCTTAATAGGATCTTTAAAGCTTTCTTAACAGTTCTATTCCTTTGGGTAAATAAAGTTCTGACAACCTCCTCGAACAGTTTCCAATCTGCCACCTTGAAAGGTAGCTCTCTTCTGGGCTGGATCCTGGTTATGGTCGAGGCCACCTCAGGAGGTGGATAAAATGCTGAGGGGGGAAGAGCCTCTAACAGCTCGACTTCCGCCTTCACATAACTCATCACAGTTAACCTACCATAGTTTCTATGACCAGGGCATGCAGCCATCCTCTCCGCGAACTCTTTCTGGAGCGTTAATACCCCACAATCGAACCTCTCTCCTAGAAGCTTGAAGATTATCTTCGATATTGAAGCGTAGGGGGGATTAGACGCCACCTTATTGTACTTTGGGACGCCCATTTTTAGAAAGTCACCTTCCAATATTTCCACTCTCTCTTCATCCTCAAACATTTTCCTCAAAACTGCGGCAAGCCTAGGGTCCTTCTCAATCGTAATCACTCTCCTAGCTCTAGTCGCCAGAAGTTTCGTCAAAAACCCCAAGCCTCCGCCAATCTCAAGAACCACATCATTCCCCGTTATGTTCGCATACTCCACAACCCTTCGAAGCGCCTGATCGTCTACCATGAAGTTCTGGCTAAGGTCTCTCCTGAGCCGTATATTCTGCTCTCTTAGGAGCCTCTTAAGGTGCTCCAAGTCCATGGCAATACCAGAAGTCTAACCGTAAATAACGCCTCTCATGGTTCACCTACAAAAGAGTTTATACTTCTGATCAGCCATCAGCTCGTCCAGTATCCTTTTAGCAACCACTTTCATAGGGTCTGGGAGGCCTGTTCTATTCTGGATATCATTGAAGCTCTCGAAGGGCCTTTTTTCCCTCTCATTCACAATCTGCCACATATACTTCTTCCCAATGCCGGGAAGCAACTCGAAAGCATGCATCCGCGGGGTTATAGACTGGGCTTTGTTAAAGAATTCTACAAATCTAGCTTCGCCTTTTTTAACAATCTCCTCCACCACATAGGGGAGTTCACCCTTTGCAGTCGGGGTCAACTCTTCAAATGGTATCCTCCCTATTATATGACTGACCTTATCCCTCTTCTCTTTGCCAATGTAAATCCTTTCGTGTAGGTTTACCACAATGTTTGGCCGTGCAGCAGCCTCAAGTAGTGTAAAAAACTCTTCTCCAATTATCTGGATGATAGGCTCCGCTATGTATCTTCCCCCTGAAACTGCTCTGCCCCTAGGGAGGAAGTCCAACACATAGCCGTACTCTTCATAGTGTCTCTTCTCTCTTTCCATGTGTGCAAATTGCACCTCAGGAGACTATTTTAGACTATGTTGGATCCTTACCTACTTCCGTGCTATCGCGCTTAGAAAAATGGAGATCGCCTTCGTCGTAGCGTGGACACGCTACTTCCTATACTTATCTATAAGTGCCAATGCATCTTTTAGTTTGGCTGTCTCTATCACTTTATGGCGAGGAATGAAGACTCTCAACTCCTCCAAGGTCTCAGGCATCGAATTCACAATCTGGACAGCCTCACTAAGGCTTACGCCTAACTGCGCTGTGAGCTGCTCCGCAAGCCTCTCAGCATCATCGGGATCGATCTTTGAAAATAGTATTGCATAATCCAAGGTTCTTCTCTGAAACTGGTTTAACTCACGGTTAAGGCCTTCCAACATCTTCTTCGCTTTAGCTATAGTTACAGGTTTACTCTCGATAATCATCTTAGGCAAAACTTAACACCCCTTCAACTTTATAGGGGTTTAAGGTGATCCGGCATAGAGATAACCTGTCTCACCTTACCTCCATCTTGCACGCTGAGCACATAAGCCCTGCCCCTCTTCTCACTGATTACACCGACCTTTCCATGGTATCGTCGGTGGGGTTGCCCTTTAACTTTCGATGGCTCTATTTGTATGACGACCCTATCTCCGATATTATATTCCCTGAGTAGGGAGCTTACACTCATTCTGCAAGCACTCCATCCCTTTCTGAAGAGTTGTCTCGTCCTAGAGCGGTAACCTTTCGACCTCTTCAACTCGCCCCTCTCCTCCCAACATCCAACACGTTTAACTCCACACACCGGGCCTTCTTACCTATTAGGGTAGCTACGCTGGGGGTTGTCCTACCCTCGTCGCCCTCCACCAGCTCCTTCACGTATAGGCCCCCTTGGCAGTGTATCGTTAAATCAAAACTCTTAGCCGATATCTTCTTTACATTAACCTTATATATGTATCTTTCCCGAACTTTATCAACTCTACGATGGAGGACTCTGCTCGGGGTGGCTTGTTTTATATAGCAACCTGTTAGAACCTTCGAAACTTTCTCCAAGTCGTCATCCGTAATTTCACCGTCAACCTCCACGATGGCTTGGTATACCTTATCCGCAGACTCTCCCATCTTCAACTTCTTCACATAATCCTTCCCAACCACTTGGAGATCTTCAACTTCAACCTTCCCACTCTTAGCAATAGCATCCCTCACCTCCTCCAACTTGAGGCTACGGATACGTGGTCTCTTAACTTCGAGTACGAAGGGTCTTCCCTCGCCGAGAACCTTCGCATCTACATCCTCTCTACCACTTGCGTGAAGTATAGCATCTTCCCCCATAGTCCTCATAAGTATTGGTTGCGCGATTATCTCCTGTACCGAGTCTTCATACCTCCTACCAGTCCCCCCACATGACGGGCACCCTTTCCCTCTGCACTTATTGCAAAGCCACCTCGACTGGGGAATTCCAGCCTTGAGCTTCTTGTAGCGACCTGCGATGAATAAGGGGTTAACTTGGAGAGTAACCTCCCCCTTATACGGGTCAACTGTGAAGTTTACGTCGGGATTTGTATAATTTACCTTCTTCATGGTTTTGTGTGAAATTATCTTCCCGATCTCTCTTGTAAACTCACTCCTAATCGCCTCCCCCCAATTCACACCGTGTTTAGCTCGTAACGAGTCCTCAGCTTCCGTTACATGCGAAGGTATCTTCGCGCCTACGAGAAAACTATGGAACTCGTAGCCTTCAGCCTTACTTATGGCTTCGGTGGCCAAAGCGTCTATTTCCTCAAGTTTCCCTTTGCAGACTTCACACTCCCGTGGCTCTGCGTCGGGTTGGATAGATAACTTCTCCAAGGTTGCCTTCGCAAAATCTGAGAAGCCGTTAGAGGCTAGTTTCTTCAGGAGGTCTCTTCCCTTTCTCTTGCCCTCTATAATCATCGCGTAAGCCGCCATCACCAAAGTATTCTTCAACGATCTACCTCTCTCAGCATTACTGGCGCCACTGGCAAGGCTGGCGAACTGTCTTCCAAGACAGTTGTCACACAGGGCGTGAGCCTCTACAAGTTTTTCAGCCATCTTCAATATCTCTTCCACTTAAACCATCTCACCTAGTCTTCATTGCCCGCTTGGAACCTCGTCGGCTCTCCAGACTTGGGAAACTTTCAAATGGGCGCCAGCATATCCTGCCCCTCATATTTAGCATATACCCGTATTCGCTCTTCCACCTCAGTGTGTGAAAGCTGCTACAAGTGGATTTCTGATCTCCAATAGATCTTCTACCTCTACCCACGCAACATCTTCTCAAACATCTTGAATGGTTTCCTTTGCCGCATCAAAGTCTTCAACATCTTTTTCGACATCTCGTATTGTTGTATCAGCTCCTTAACTTCCCTCTCACTTCTCCCCGAGCCCCGACTTATCCTTCGCACTCTTGAAGGATTAACTATCTTTGGGTTTTCCCTCTCGGCTTTAGTCATGGACTGAATGATCACTCTAAAACTATCAATCTTCTCCTCGGTCAAGTTGACCATCGAATCTGGAATCTGACCTGCCCCCCCAGGCATCATTCTGAGCACTTTGCCCAAAGGCCCCAATTTCCGCAAGTTCTCGATTTGCTCATACATATCTGTAAGAGTGAACTTACCGCTCAAGATGGCCTTAGCCTTATCCTCAGCAATTTTAACTTCAGCCTCCTTAAACTTCTCTACAAGCCCTTGAATGTCGCCCATCCCCAATAGCCGGCCGACAAATCTAGGCGGGTCAAAGAGTTCAATATCTTCAACTTTCTCGCCTGTACCTATGAAGAGGATAGGCGCACCCGTAGCTGCTACAGCCGATAAGGCGCCTCCACCCTTTGCTGCTCCATCAAGTTTCGTCACATAGATTGCGCCTATTTCTGTGGCTTCATGGAATCCACGTGCTTGAACTGCCGCCTGCTGACCTATGGTTCCATCTATGACTAAGATTATCTGGTCTGGCTTTACAACAGCCGCCATCTCTTTCATCTCCTCGATAAGGCTGGCATCATCCCTATGTCTTCCAGCAGTGTCAACGATTATGGCTTCGTAACCAGCTCTCCTAAAGGCGTCGACGCCGTTCTTTGCGATTTTCACAGGCTCCATGCCACTCTCCTCCCCATAGACAGGTATCCCGGCGGTATCGGCCAGCTGTTTGAGTTGTGCGAGAGCGCCAGGTCTATATGTATCAGCGCATACTACCGCCGCCTTGACTCCTCTCTTCTTAAGGAACCGTGCAATTTTGACGGCACCTGTAGTCTTTCCTGAACCTTGGATACCAACGAGCATCAAGGTGCTTACTCTGCCCGCTTGGACTGCGAGTCTAGACGGCTTTTCACCGAGGAGCTTGGTCAGCTCCTCGTATAAGACCTTCACCACATGCTCTCTACGTGAGACTCCTGGAGGGAGCTTCTCGTGGAGAGCACGGTTCTCAACCTCTTTTGAGAGGTCTAGAACCATTTGAACGTTTACATCAGCCTGGAGGAGCGCCCTCTGGAGGTCTTTTACCAGCTCCTTCACTGCAGCCTCATCTACGAGGGGAAGTCTCAGAATTCTTCTCAGCGACTCATTTAGGGTTGAACCCACCTTCTCCAGCGTCACCCAGAATGCACCCAACCAATCTGTGAATTGATCAACAAAAGTAACTTATTAGCTATCCCTTTCACTATGCCCTTCTTTAGGGCCAGTAAAAAAGTGGCGGGCTCTGAAAGAGGCAGCTATCCCTGCAGGCGCGTGAAAAAATCTGGCTGGGAATCTGAAAGTTCATCGCCCCTCGTGGTGGCATGCCGAAGAGCCGGTTTTGATACAGTTTTAAGGTTGAGGTGTTTGACTGTATATTTCCTTCAACCTCTGAACTAGTGTCTTTTCCAGATATATGTGGTCGAAGATCGTGCCCCTGCTTTCTCTCAGCCTCATAACATCGACAAGTCTAGAGTACCTACCGCCGGCTATCCCATTTGCCAATACTGCGGCACCTTCAGCTCCTTCCTTAACATTCTTAGCCCTCCTACCCAAGATCTCCACACTAACCTCGCCCACTAACTTCCCGAGAAAACCTTTTAACCTGTCCTTTAAATCTGCCAAAAAATCTGGCACACGTACAAATCTTCCGCTCAGAATTATCTCGCCGGGGTTTCTGAGCGTGGCCAAGAGCACTGCTACATCCTTCAAGATGGCTTCAAGCATGGCTTCATAGGCTGCGCTCACTTTCTCGTTTCTCTTCGCCAACTTCACAAACTCCTCGGGAGAAATGGCATAGGGGTCTATATGCCCAACATGAGCTACGCCACCTGAGAACAAGAGTAATTTAGAGAAGTTGCTGGCAGCATTCGCAAGTGCATATGCAAGTTCAGCGTCCATACCACCCATCCCCAAGTAGCCCGCCCCACCAACAGTCCCCCCGACGCCGTCAATGACCCTGCCCTTATCCACTGCGACTGCAGCTGTATACGCGAAGCCCACCTCAACGAGTATAAACGATGTCTCTTCATAGTCGATGTTGCGGCGCTCTGCCTGATCCTTCACGGCTAAAACTACACTGAAGAGTTTGTCCGCGGTTCCCATGTCAATCCTGTTGATCTTGCGGTGGTCTGGAACGGTCGGCAAATGTATTATGCCCGGAGTGAACCATACGTTCAGATCTTCCGCCCTCCTCATTAATAACATCAACTCCCTAAGCCCAATGATCTTAAGCCTTCGCCGAGCATCGCTCTGGCTCACAAACGTAGCCAACATTATGTCAGACTCGCTGGCCTCCCGTGCCATCTTAAGTGGCAGTCCATATCCACTAGGACCTACAATCGCGTCGATGCTACCGTACCTCCTAACCGCTTCTCTTACAATATCGAGCACCACCCTTGGTCTCGTCGTGACCTCGTCCCTCGGCACAGCCTCGTCTAGGAAGATCTCGTCGGTTGAATCGTCGAAGCCGAAGAGATCCATACTCTTAGTGCCCGGGTCTATACCCAAAGCTTTGGCCATCCTTTTCACCCCCTCATCTGCAGACTACTGAGGCGCCGCTATTATTTGGGTGTGCATAGAATACTTCCCCACCACCTCTTGTAGCTAGATGTCGCCTTAGCCTATCTGCAAGCCTTCCAGCCTCATCTTCGCCCTCTACGAGACCGTAAAATGTCGGCCCCCAACAACTCTGGCATGCTCCGAGTGCCCCCTCCTCCAACATCAGCTTCACGCCCTCATCTACTAACGGGTGGCAGTAGATGCCGTGTTGGTGGTCGCTCCAATAACGCCCAAGCCCCCCGTTAAGGGACGTTATAGCCTTCCCGAATGTTTTAACGTCGTTTTCTACCAATGCTGGTAGCATCTGTATCAGAGTTATTCTAGCCAGCTCAGAGGAGAGTTCTTGAGGCATAGGTTTGAGTTGTTCTAATATGCTCTCTTCCGCAGCCTTTATCCTTAAGACTTCAGGTATTGGCGCCGCTGGAATGCAGACCACGAAGTATAACTCCTCTGGGATCTTGTGGTGGAATACTAGAGGTGGCACTTTCTTCCCTCTCTCTCCAAGTTTGAACCCGCCGTCAACTATGAATCCGCCAACTTTGAAAGAGTGCACACCAAGCCCAGTTATGGAACCTCTGCCCAAAAATAAGGCAAGGCTCTCAACATCGGCCTCCACACAATAAAGCCGTGATAGGGCGGTAGCTATTGAGAGGGCGAGAGCTGTCTGCGAACCCATACCGACATGTTTAGGTATCGCCCGTTCCACCTTGATCATCGCCCCCCCTGTAACCCCGAACTTAGCGAAGAAAGCCTCCGCGTAGCGTGTTGCGTTCGCGGCATCTTCGCCCTCAATTTCAAACTCCTCAGATATGCTCGCCCTGACTAATGTGTGGGGGGTATCTATTGTGAACCCTATTGTGCCATAAAGTCTCTCAAGGTTGCCGGTTAAATCTATGTTCCCTACATGTAGATGCGCTGGGGCTCTTACAACTATCTCAGAGTGCATTGCACATACCTCGAGGTGTTTTAATAGTTGAAGCGACGTTAATCTATTTAGTTTCCGCCCGCATCTTCTGAGAACATTGCTAAATAGCCTTCTATCCTTCCGCCGATGGTTGAGCTCTCGCTGATCATCGTATGAAATTCAAGTACGACACACATCCCCTCAGCCCCTCAAAGCTCTTTAAATTCCGTAAATAATCCCCTCAGTTGAGCGATCCAGCAAAAAATCTATTACGCACTCGAATCTGCAACCGTTATATGTTAATTTTCATACAACTTAACCGGTCAAGTTTCAGTTAATCCTTTCAGGTGTTGAAACCCATGGTGCTCATAGTTCTATTTGGAATCTTGAACGCATAGAGTTTCATCTTTTTACCGCATCCGCGGGATAGAATGTAAGATTTTTATGTCGAGAGTGTCAGTAACCACTGGGGTGTAAGTTAAATGACCATGGTTATAACCAGTAGAGCATTTAAGAATAACGAGTCTATACCTTCTCAATACACTTGCGACGGCAAAGATGTCTCCCCTCCACTATGTTGGAGTGGTGCACCTCAAGGAACGAAGACCTACGCCTTAATTGTAGACGACCCAGATGCACCTGGGGGAACATTCACTCACTGGGTGATTTTTAACATACCTAGCTCCGAGAGTGGCTTGCAGGAGAACGTGCCTAAGACAGGTAAGCTTCCTAATGGCGCAATACAGGGAAAAAACGACTTCGGCAGAAACGGTTACGGAGGCCCATGCCCGCCCTCAGGCACGCATAGGTATCAGTTTCACCTTTACGCCTTAGACACGCAATTAAATCTCCCACCAGGCGCTACAAAACAGGATTTACAAAGAGCCATGAGGGGGCACATCCTCGCGAAAGCTGAGCTTATAGGGTTATACAGCAGACATTAAGGTTGCGCCAGGTCTTCACAGCCTCACGCCTCTGCAAGTTTTCAGCAGCTAAGTTTCATAGGTTGCGTGGAGAGAGCATCCGTTTATCTGCAGCAATCTTAAATCTTCTAGAGGTGTGCGAAGAATTGGGCCGTTAAATTAGGCCAAGTTCTGATGGTGACGTAATGAACACCTCGGAGAATAGGAGGGCTGTTGCAGTATATGTTAGAGAACTTACCGCCCCCTCATAGGCTGGTAAGAGATCTAACCTACTTCACCCTTTGCACATAGGGCAATGGCTAAAAGGGAATCCAGAGAAATATTTCTGGTATGACTGGTAGGGTAGGGTTCTATATAGGTAGATTTCAACCGCCTCACAAAGGACATATACATGCTATCCTCTACGCGCTGGGGAAGGTTGAGGAGTTGATCATCGGCATCGGTAGTGCTCAGTATAGCCATGAGCCGATGAACCCCTTCACAACCGGAGAGAGGTTTGCCATGCTCAGGCTGGCGTTGGATGAGGCTGGTATAGATCGCGGTAGATACATTATAATTCACATTCCTGACACGGGCACTCACAGCGTGTGGGTAGCTCACCTGAAGTCTTTGACCCCGCAGTTTGACGTAGTCTTCTCCAACGATCCCTTGACTTCACGTCTTCTCAAGGAGTCCGGTTTTATCGTCGAGAGGATACCGTTTCTTCAGCGAGATAAGTTCAACGCCACCTTAGTCAGGGAGAAGATACTGAATGGTGAGAACTGGGAAGATCTTGTGCCCAGCTCAGTAGCTGCTTTCATAAAGAAGATAGGCGGAGTTGAGCGGGTGAGAGAGTTGACCTACTCTGATAAGCTTGACCATTAGATCAAGGCCACCTCAACCCTCTTAGAGGCGGCTGCCCTCAACTGCCTAGCGGCATCCCCCTGATTTATGGAGACCTCCAAGAAACCTCCACTACCAACAACAGCAAGGAAACATCCCGGAGCCACGTTTGAGTAAGTCTCCCGGAGCCGCATCTTCTCGGAGCCCCCGTCTGAAACGGTGACCTTCACCTCGGAATTCAACCTCACCCCTCCCTCGCTTAGATGCCTAGGCGTAATGTTAGTCACGATGTTGCCGAAATTGTCTATATGTATTATTTCGCCTATTATGTGGCATCCGTGAACTTCAGCTTCAGAGAACTTGGGTACCTGGTAGTCGAATATCTCAGGCCCAAAGGCAGACGGTTTTATCCCAGCCGCTAGATGCCCAGCCACCGGCGCGAATACATCCCTTCCATGGAAAGTATCCGAAATCTGCCTACGGAGGAAAGCAGTGTTCTCAATCTTGTATACGTGTCTCACCACCTGCTCTCTTGCAGCCAGAGCCAACAATCCATTATCAGGTCCTACAAAGTAAGCTCTCTCCCCTTCAATGACGATTGGCCGCCTTCCACTACCCACTCCTGGATCTACGACTGCGAGGTGAACTGTGCCCTCGGGGAATATCTTTGCACTTCTGGCTAAGAAGTAGGCGCCCATTCGAACGTTGTGTCTCTCGACCTCATGGGTTATGTCGACTAGAATTACATTCCTGCATACTTCAAGTATAGCTGCCTTAACTTCTGCTACATACGAGTCTCTTAATCCAAAGTCGGAGAGTAAGGTGACAATCAAGCTACCCACCCAGAGAAACCTTTTTCAACCATGTTATAAGTATAGAGCCAATATAGATGCGGAGTTGAGTTAATGATCGATAGCCCGCTTCTAATGGTGCCGGGGCCTACAGGTATCCCAGCAAGAATAATGGCAGCTATGAGTAGGCCCATGATGAACCACCGTGGGCCAGCTTTCCGAAACCTCTACCAGCGAATATTGGAGAATCTGAAATACGCCTTCCAAACCAAGAATGATGTCTACCCTCTGACTTGCTCGGGAACTGGTGGGGTAGAGTTTGCTGTAGGGAACCTGATATCGAGGGGGGACAAAGTCTTGACTATCGTCAGTGGTCTTTTCGGCGAGAGGATGAGAGAAGCTATAGTGCGTTACGGTGGAGACCCAGTCACGCTCGAGTCTGAATGGGGCAGCGCCCCCACTACTCAAAAAATTGAGGCAGCACTAGAATCTGGGAAAGATGTGAAGGCTATAGCCCTAGTTTACAATGAAACATCCACCGGTGTCACATTAAGAGATCTCCCCGCGATAGGGAAAATTGCCAGGAAACGTGATTTGTTCCTAATTGTGGACGGCATCTCCATCCTTGGTGGAGACTACCTACCAATTGATGAGTGGAATATTGACATGTGTATAGCGGGCAGCCAGAAGTGCCTCGCCTGCCCCCCGGGGATTTCAATGGTATCTGTAAGCGAACGAGCCTATGAGGCGGCTGCTAAAAATAACCAACGCCCATTCTACTTTGACCTAATCTCCCACCGTGAGTTTAAGGGTAAAATGGAGACGCCCTTCACCCCAGCGGTCTCCCTATTCTACGCTCTCGATGAGGCTTTAATATGGTTGAAAGAGGAAACCTTGGAGAGGAGGATCGAGCGGCATAAGGCATGTGCTGAGGCCTTTTATAGGAGCTTCGAGAGGGCGGGGCTGAAGTTTGTGGCTGAGAAGGGTCTCAGGTCTCACACAACCATCGCCGTATATACACCTGAAGGTGTCGAGGATGCTAAGCTAAGAGAGGTTATGCGGGGCAAATACGGGGTAATCGTAGGCGGCGGCGCCGGTAAACTTAAAGGTAAGACCTTCAGGATTGGGAGCATGGGAGCAGTCTCAACCCCTCAAGTGCTAACCACGGTGAGAGCTGTATTAATGGCTCTAAAAGATTTAGGCTATCAGAGTCAAACTAGTCTGGATAATATACTCTCTGAGGTGAAGCATAACTTACCTCCCCTCCCGACTTTTCTTTAGGTTTAGGGCTCGATTAAGGATCTTCTTAGCAATTTCACTTTTGAGGGAGAGTGGTATTTTCTCGAAATTCCCGCTGTTGTCAACCACTATAACTTCGCTTGTATCCGACCCGAACTCAACCCCTTTCTTGCTCACATCGTTGACTACAATTATGTCGGCGTTGCTTCTAATCAACCGATCATATGCATCTCTGATCATGTTCTCTTCTGGTAGATTATACACAGCCCTAAAGAGGATGAGGATCACATCCGGGCATATCTTCTTGACTTCGTCAATAATCTTCGGTGTCGCCTTCAACCTTAAGGTCAGATCTGAAACTTCTGAGCTGGGCAGCTTATAGTTGTAGGGAGCCGCAGGTGTGTAGTCAGCGGCGGCAGCTACGGCTACCACAAAGTCGTAGCTGGCTGACTTGAGTTCTGAGACCACCGCCTCACGCATTTCCTCGGTCGCCTCAACCCATAGCACCTTAGCTCCAGCTGGAGGTGTAGCGGCTCCTGGGCCATACACCAATGTGACTTCCGCTCCACGCCTTAAAGCCTCTTGGGCAATCGCAGCGCCCATCTTCCCGGAGCTCCTATTTGTAATTATTCGGATAGGGTCTATGTGTTCGTGTGTGGGGCCTGCCGTGATCAGCACCTTTAAACCAGCCATATCATGATGCCCCAACCTCCTGAGAACACGCTCTACTATGGTATCGGTTGACGCTAACTTGGCTTTTCCCTCCTCCAACCTAGGCTCTACGAATTCGAAGCCAAGAGTCTTGAGCCTATCAATGTTATCCCTCATTATCTGGTGGTCGTAGAGGGTTTCATGCATCGCCGGGCAGACTAAGACAGGTATCCTCGATCCAAGGGCTGCTAAAGCGAAGACTATGACAGGTGTGTCGCATATGCCATGAGCAATCTTGCTTATTGTGTTTATGGTTGCTGGCGCGATAAGGAGAAGGTCGGCCTTACCTTTAGGTCCTCCCAAAAGCTCAACATATTCGGTCTTCCCTGTTATCTCCGTTATCACAGGTCTCCCAGTCGCCCATTCTAATGCGTTGGGGTGGACTATCTTTTGGGCCGCTTTGGACATAACAACGTGGACCTCTGCGCCACGCCTAATTAGCTCTCTTGCAATCTTCACAGTCTCAACCGCCGCGATGCTCCCCGTGATGCAGAGGATTAACTTCTTCCCTTCCAACTCGCCGCTGGAGGTCCCAATAATATCGCTCAAGGACTCACCTCCGCTCAACTATACGCTCTGAAACTTTTGATGCTTTAGCCTTAACAAGCTGAGTTAAAATTCTGTTTAGGGGGGTTGGCACCCCGACCTGCCCACCTACATGTGATATAGCCCCATTTATGAAATCTATCTCAGTAGGTCGACCTCGCTCCACGTCTATCAACATGGAGTTGATGTTCTCTGAGGTCAACTCGGCCACGGTTAACATCTGCAAAACTGGGTCGCCACTCAGCTCGACTCCTAACCTCTCAGCCACCTTACGGCCTTCCTCCACTGTCTCAACCATCAACCCCCTCAGTCCATCGACTTTGATGAGTTCCCCGTTCTTCATTCCCGTGAGTGCGGCGAAGGGGTTTATGCCTGCATTGACTAAGGTCTTCATCCAAACTGCGTCGGAGATGTTATGTGTCACTTTTGTGGTTAGCCCTGAACTGTTGAAAGCTTCCGCAACTATTTGAGCTCTGGGCGTGATCTTTCCACTTAGTTCCCCAATAACCGTCTCCCCCATCCCTGTATGTATGATCACACCTGGCCTATCAAGGATAGCTGCACACCCAGTCACACCCCTCATCAAGTCTTCCCGCTGGACCAACTTCATGGCTAGCTCTTCTACACCTAACCCATTCTGGAGACATAACAGGGGTGTCCCACCTTTTATCAACCCTCTAGCAACTGAGAGAGCTTGAACCGTAGAGTAGGCTTTCACGGTGAGAAGCAAGAGATCATATTTCCTTCTCTCAACCTCATCGATATCGCTTACCGCCCAGAGGTCTCTGACTGTGCAATGCTGAATGCCTTCAATCCTCAAACCTAGCCGCCTAATCGCCTCCACATGATCCTTTCGGCCTATCAATGTTACATCGTTCCCATTTTTTGCAAGCAAACCGCCAAAGAGGCTTCCAATAGCTCCAGCACCTATGACAGCTATCCTCAAAGAGAGTCACCCTAAATCCTTCTCCCACCTCTTCAATTGGAGGATTCCTGAGAGGGTGCACCCGCGCTTTATTTCCTCCCTTATCCTGATCTCCTTCTCGAAGACATCTTCAGCACGGTTGGCTACTTCCACTGCAGCCTCAGCCGATACAACAACTATACCGTTCTCGTCACCGATGATCCAGTCACCCGGCCGAACCTTTATTCCGCCGCAGGTTACTTCTACGTTTATCTCCCCGAGCCCTCTCGGCTCGCCGGCAGTCGGGTTTATATGCCGTGCAAAGGCTGGAAATTTGAGCTCCCTTATAGCGTCGACATCCCTTATTCCGCCGTCTATCACTACACCAGACAGCCCCCTCTTTATGCAACTTAGAGTGGCCAACTCCCCCCATACCGCCTCCATCCCCCCACCCGCGTCGATTACTATCACACTTTGAGGGTCGGCTATGTCTATCGCCTCTATCGGTTTCGCCCAGTCGCCTGGGTAAGTTCTTACAGTAACAGCCTTGCCAACAGCCTTAACTCCCTCCACTATAGGTTTTATTCCCCTCATCTCGCCTTTCCTCTGAAGGGCATCAGAGATATTCGGGGTTGATACCTCTCTAAAGACTCGCACCAGATCACTCTCCCCGTACTTTTTATAGTGTTTTGTCGGGAGGGGCTTGCGGCTCACCATGGCCCTCTTTATTGCGGCAGCCGCTCTCTCAGCATTTGCAGCCTTGGTTATAGCTCCACCCACTATCACTATGCTGGCGCCCATCTCAACGGCTGAGGCGGCCGTTTCACTGTTTATACCTCCCGCTACCGCGACTGGTACGTGCACCGCTTCCACAACCTCTCTCAGAACCTTCAGAGGGTCCACCCCCCGCATTTGCTGGTCTATGCCTGTGTGCGCACATATGTAATCAACCCCCAAGTTTTCTAACTGTAATGCCCTCTTCGTAGCGTTCTCGACGCCTAGGAGGTCGACCATGATCTTCGATCCCAACCGCCTGCCAGCTTCAACTGCCTCTCGGACGGTGATCTCGTCAGCTGTACCAAGAAGGATAACTACATCGGCGCCCGCTCTCGCCGCCATCTCCACTTCTATGGCGCCGGTGTCAACAGTTTTCATATCTGCCAAAATAGTGTGCTCTTTGAAACTTTTCTTCAATCTTCTAACGGCTTCGATGCCTTCGCTCTTTATAAGAGGTGTTCCAGCCTCAATCCAATCCACGCCGCCTCTCACGGCTTCTTCGGCCACCTTCAATGCCCTATCAAAACTGATGAAGTCGAGTGCAAGCTGAAGGACCGGTCTCTCAAACTTCATGTGCAAATCTCCCTACAATACTCCGTAGAGCGTCGATGAACATGTCGACAACTCTCTCAGTTAGGTGCGGCATGACGACGATCCTCATGAAGTCCTGCATAGACGAGACTGCCCACCCCATCTCTCTAAGCTCCCTGACAAGCATACCTACATCTGGGCTCTTGGATCTTATGCCGACGATATTCATGGTTGGCGGCAGAACCAGCCCTAAGCCTTCTATTCTCATAACCTCCTCAGATATCTTCTGAGTCAACCTCATACAACGGCGTACCACTCTCCGGTAGCCGCTCCAGCCTAGATACTTGAGAAGAGCCCAGACGGCGCACACTGATGCGCCAGGCCTAGTCCCCCCTAAGGTGCGGCTGCGGGCTCCACCTCCCATAATATATTGTGTCTTTACCCCAAAGTCCTTCAACAATTCCTCCCCTCTAAAGAGAATTCCACCCGCAGGGATCGGCGCCATTCCCATTTTGTGCGGGTCTACCGTAATAGAGCAAACCCCAGGCAGCCTGAAGTCGAAGTCAGGCAGAGTGTAGCCCATCTCCTTGAGGAAGGGTATTACAAATCCTCCGAAGGCTGCGTCGACATGCAAGCTAACGCCGTGTCGAGTTGCAATCTCTGAGAGCTCAGGGAGCGGGTCGATGGTGCCTAGAGCCGTAGTGCCCGCGATCCCTACTATAGCAACAGTGTTCTCGCTGATTGCTCTCTCTACCTCATCAACTTTAACCACGAAATTCTCGTCTGTATCCACATAGACTGGTTTGATTCTTAATAGATCTGCAGCTTTCTCGAAGGAGAAGTGGGCTGTCTTTGGAAGAATCACCTCGGGGTTTGTCTTCTTCGCGGCGTTTCTCGCAACCCATAGAGCCGTTAGGTTCGCCTCAGACCCACCCGACACTATATAGCCACAAGCATCTGGGTTTGCCAGCCACCCCCCCAACGTTCTGATGACATCCTTCTCAATCTCAGATGTTTCCGGAAACAGGCCTGGATCTCCAATGTTTCTATCAATAAACTGCATATACGTCTTCAAAGCCAGCGGATGGGGGAGAGTACACATAGAGCTGAGTATTCGCCCCCTCCTGTAGGAGGGTTCACTACGTAAGCGTCGTGAGAGTTCTCTCAAAACTCTAATTTCACTTTCCCCCAAATCTCGCGACCCTTCCAGTAAATGTGGCCTGAAATTCAGGCGCCTCTAGCATGGTTTCGGCGTGTAATGTTCGCTATATGTTGTAGCCTCGAGTTTATGAAATTTATAGCCTCACTTAAGGTTTCTGAGTTGTCGTACTCCAGCACTATGGAGTCTAGTTTCTCTGGCGACTGCTTCAAGAGCTGTGCCTCATTCAACATATTCGGGAGGGCTCTGACGATGTTGTCAATTATAGTTACAGATGCCGTCTGGGATGTTCTTGAAAAAGGGTTGAGGTCAATTGCGATGACGACTTTGCCAGCCTTTCTGAGAAAAGCGGTTCTATCTCCATCCTCTAGAGGAACTAGCACAACCTCCGCTTCCGCAATTCCACGCGCATCAACTTTCCCCCTGCCGCCCATTAATCCAGGTATGCTAGTTGAGGCAGCGGCTTCCACGCCTAGAACCTCAGAGGCACCCCACCGTTTGAGTTCATTCGCTATCGCTAACTCCCGTTCTTCACTTCTATAGAAGAGGTTCACCTCAAGTTGCGCGCCAGTCAACCGGCTCAGTTCAACTAGATCGCCAGCACATAAAGCTGCCGAGTTTCCATTTACTGAGATCACCTTTTTCTCAGCTTTCAATAGTAATGCAACAGCTACCCTCTCTGCTCTTTTCGCGAAGGGTAGAGTTTGCTCTCCTAACAGATAATCGAACGCCTCACCTCTGCCGTGGGCTATTAAGCCTGCTGTCGCAACTAAACCCTCCATATGGGCTTTAATCAGCTTCTCCCTAATCCTGAGCGATTCAGCCCTTGGATGCGAGTCCGGTATCTTCATCTCAGCCAATTAGCCTCGCTCCACGATATTCAATATCTGAGATTATCACTTTCGCTGGGTTGATTTGAACCTGTTCGAGAGTGCTGAGGCACTCATGGTATTTTTCCGTCCCCACCAACGTGAATAGGGCTTCGCCGAACATATTCATGGAGAAAACCCCAGAATAGCGACAACTTAGCTCGTTCATAACATTCGCTAGGCGCGGCGTATAGAGGCTTAACCTGTCCGAGAACTCTCTTGATAGGGCTAGGAAATTCGCTAGAGTAGGGTCGTTTATCAACCTCTCCATCAGTGGACCGCTCACTTCGCTCAGACGCCCTTGGACTTTTTCATCCTTGAGGATGGGGCGGGTGGGTAATTGGCCAAGGTAGACAGAGATCACTTTTTCATCCGACTTTGTGGGTATCTGTTTCACCTCCCCAATTCCGGGGGCTCCGGGCTTGACCCTAATCTCAACACCTCCTGCAGTCTCGGCTAGAACGGTTCCGAGACCTGTACCACATTCTATCTCCGCTACATGAGCAATCTGAGCCGCTTCACTGTAGGATAAATTTAGCTTTAAAGCGTCATTCAAAGCTAGAGCCAAACTGAGAGCCCCAGCGCCACTCGAACCGTAACCAGCCCCGATTGGTACCTCGACATGGTGATCTACTGATAACTCGTAAGGTTCAGATGTAAGCCCTTTAAAGGCTTCGACGACCGCTCTTGAGACCTCTGCATGGGTCATCCTCCCGTTGATTCTGATTCTGACCCTCCACTTTAAAGCCCTCGCCGCCTTAACAGTGGTGTAGACTCCCCGCTTGAGACAGACTCCAGCTCCCCGCGAGCCATATTTTAGGGGGTCTGGGTGGCGGTGTGCTTGGAATATGCCAGTGATATGGGCAGGGGCGAAAGCTGTGCTCACCTTACTAGCCTCTTATAATGAGAAATCTAGCTCTCTTAAAATCTTTAAAGAAGCGTGAAGAGTGATTTAAACCTAACAAGTTTATTTACTAATTTATGGTAAGTGGTGGGTATGAAGATCCTCGCCTTAGCGGATATTCACGAAGCTGTTAAGTCAGCTGAGGTCGCTGCAGCTGAGGCTCAAAAACTTAAGGCCGATTTGATAACTATCTCGGGCGATATCACTAACTTTGGTGGATGGGAGAAGGCGAGAGAGATTCTTTTAGCGTTAAGAAAGTGCAATCTGCCAGTTATCTACGTTCCAGGGAACTGTGATCTGCCTGAAGTCTTTGAGATGAGCGTTGAAGGATGCTTTGATCTCCACGGGCGGATATACAGTTTTGGGGGCTACTCCTTCATAGGCGTGGGGGGTTCAAACCCAACACCCCTAGGTACACCCTCAGAGTTTGAAGAGAAAGAAATCTTAAAAATCCTAGAGGAGGCCATGGACTCCGCCGAAAATACGGGTAAGCTTATTCTGTTGTCTCACACCCCCCCATTCAGAACTAAATTGGACCGCTTGTCGTATACAATGTCCAGCCATGTGGGCAGTCATGCTGTAAGGTCATTCATAGAAAAGAGGAAACCTATACTTGCTATCTGTGGTCACATCCATGATGCGTGCGGCGTCGATAAACTTGGCGGGAGCATCCTTGTGAACCCTGGGTCTGCCAAATACGGCAATTTTGCCTTTATCACCTTGGATGGGGAGGTTGAGGTGAATCTTGGCGGCTTTAACCGCGGTACCGCTCGTGCAGAGCTTTGAGCAGGTCGAACCTAGATCCTTCACCGACGAATCTTCTTATATCACTGGTGGTGACTATCCCAGCGAGTTTGCCTTTCTTATCGACAATGGCAATTCTCCTTATGTTCTTCGCATTCATCAGCTCTGCGGCTTCGCTAATCTCAGAATTTTCGTCAATAGCCACCAGCGGCTTCGACATTATATCCTTAACTAAAACTTTCTTCGGGTCTAACTCGCGCGCCAGCACATTGTACACAAGATCCCTTTCCGTGATTATTCCACAAGGCTCATCTTTCTCACAGACCAGTATGGATCCAACTTTGTTTTTTGCGAAAACCTTGGAAGCCTCCGCCACAGTGGCCTCGGGCTTCACGGTGACTAACTCCTTTGTCATTATCGCCTTAACTTTAACCATCTAATCACCTTCAAAACTAGATACACAATATAGAACACACAACACATATAGCATTTACGAGCGTCATTGGGCTGTCGTCAAATCTTATAAGGGCTTCTGGCAGTGAGTCAACGCTGAGTGCCGCCACTGTTAAGTAACAAATTAGCACAGTCTGAATAACCATTTCACTCTCTTTTGTCTCTCCTACTGTGAGGCTGGCTGTGAGCACCGCTGTCAATGGTTACCTTTTAATCGTCTTACGGCTGAAAAACTAGTAGCCCACAGGTTCTCCTAAAAAGCCATACTGCGCAACTTAAGGGTAAACTAATTGCTTAGGCTCTATCTGTTTAACCAAATAAAACCTTAACTACGCGCTCAAATTTTGCGTAATATTAATTACGCGTATAGTGGCATAGAGGAAAAAGTTAAAGGTTTAATTTTAGCAGGTAGGTATCGTAAAAAAAGGGGATTGTTGCGGTGCCGACAGTAAAAGGGGACTTCATTCTACTTGAGTATACAGCTAAGGTCAAAGAGAGTGGAGAGATTTTCGACACCTCCTCGGCTGATGTGGCTAGGCAGGCCAACATATTCCGTGAAAATGCCAACTATGAACCTATCCTCGTAGTCCTCGGAGAGAACTGGGTTTTGAAGAGCCTCGACGAGAAACTCATCGGACTTGAGGTTGGGAAGAAGGAGACCGTCGAGATACCCCCAGAAAAAGCCTTTGGATTTAGGGATCCCTCCAAAATCAAGTCGATCCCTCTGAAGAAATTCGACACAAAAACGCCCCTTCGCCCTGGTATGGAGATCGAGCTCGAGGGAAGAACAGCCGTAGTTCGGAGTGTGGGGGCAGGGCGAGTTCTGGTCGATTTCAACTTGCCTCTGGCTGGGCGGACACTGGTCTATGAGGTTGAGGTTAAAGGCTTACTTAAAACTCCTCTTGAGAAGATTAGAGGTTTAATTCACCGCCGGCTTCCATCGGTTCCCCCCGAGAAGTTCGGTGTGGATATCAGAGATAGGCAGGTGGAAATCGTGGTGGCTGAGGAGGCTCTCTCCTTGGAGGGGTTGAACTTGGCGTTGCGAGGAATAGCGTTTGACATCCAAAAATTCTTCCCAGAAATAGATGTGGTGCAATTCGTAGAACGGTATGAGCGGAAGAGTGTTAAGGCTGAGTCTGGTAAGGAAGAACCGAAACCTCAATCAGCCGACGTTCATATGTAGGGCAGTTGAAACCTGTACCTACACTCACTATCTTTATTGCGTCTCCCTCCCGTAGGGCTGCTGGAACACATTTTTCGTAATATTTACACGAGACCTCTGAACAGATGGGTGGCTGGAACCTAATAACCGCGCCATTGATGGCGGATTCGGGCCGAACTGCCACCTCTAATACGGCCTCTTCGACTTCAACGAGCCTCACATGTTTGCCGAAAGCCTTACACTCCACTATCTTGTCCTTCAATTTCGAAACTCGGTAGGTTCTATGTACGGCGAGGTTGCCGTGGCAAACAGGTGCAAATCTGCAACCTCTACACTCCGCTGCTACTCCTTCGTAAGTGAACTTAAAGTCCTCTCTACATTGTTCTTCCCAGATAAAAGTCAACACCTTACTCTTGTTCAACTCTTTCCTCTCTAAATATCCCAAAAACCTTTTTAAGTTAGACAGCTTTTTTATCGATACTCTGTTTATCCGCTTGAGGAGTCTTCCACGACTTTAGGAGTAATCAAATTATGATGGAGCCATATAAACTTGGCACTGAACTGGTATTAAAGGGAACGACCACCGTGGGTGTCATCTGCAAAGATGGTGTCATCTTAGCTACGGATACAAGAGTTACGATGGGAACATTTGTCGCCCATAGGCGTGGCAAGAAAGTTTACCCAATAGACAACCACATTGCCATAACAATAGCAGGCACAGTCGCTGATGCCCAAAACGTGGTGGACATACTAAAAGCAAACGCTGCACTCTTCAGGGTTAGTAACAGAAGACCTATATCCGTTCGAGCAACCACACAGCTGGCCGCTAATATTCTGTTCGCCAATAGGTGGTTACCTCTGTCATTGCAAGCTATATTAGCTGGAATAGATGTTGAGGGAGCGCATATATTTACACTTGACCCATTTGGAAGTATCACGGAGGAGAAAAAATTCTTCGCTACTGGTTCTGGTTCCCCGGTAGCCTTTGGGATTTTGGAGGATGGTTATAGAGAAAATATGAGTTTAAATGAGGCTATCCAGCTTGTGGTAAGGGCGGTCACCGCGGCTATGAAGCGTGATGCGGCCAGTGGTGACAGTTTTGACGTAGCTGTTGTAACTACTGAAGGTTACCGTGAGCTTAGTGAGGGTGAAAAGCTTCAGCTTTTAGTTATTTAAGGCGCCCAAAAAATCGACAGTGAACATCTTGAACAGCGAAGGTACACAAGCTAAGATACAGCAAACCATATTACAGCACGTACCACCCGAGGCAGAGGTAACTAGGATAGAGTTTGAAGGTCCACGATTAGCTATCTACACTAAGCGGCCAGATGTTCTAGTAGATAAGAACTATATCGTAGCTGAGATCGCCAACCTGCTACGGAAAAGGATAACCATACGCTCAGATCCCTCCGTCAGGGCTCCTGAGAGTGAAGCCGAAGCAACTATTAGGAGCATTGTCCCGCCTGAAGCTGAGATAACTAATTTGATCTTCGACCACCCTTTGGGGGAGGTGGTGATAGAGGCAAAGAAGCCAGGCCTAGTAATTTGCAAGAATGGGTCTATGCTCCAAGAGATTATCAGAACGACAAGGTGGCGTCCTCATGTTCTGCGAAGCCCCCCTATTCCGTCAAAGATTATAGCGAACATTCGGCACTATCTCTACTCGGAGGTAAAAGACAGAGAACGCATCCTCCGCTCCGTTGGGGAGAGGATCTTCCGGCCGACATTATACCGTGATAAAGAAGTTCTCCTGACACCCTTAGGTGGATTCCAGCAAGTGGGAAGGTCTTCTATTCTGCTCAGGACGAAGGAAAGCAACATCCTCATCGATGCAGGCATAAATCCAGCTACCTCGGATCCTGCGGAGTGTTTCCCAAGGTTGGATGCCAACGAGTTCAACCTAGAGGATTTAGACGCTGTAATTATCTCACACTCCCACCTAGACCATTGCGGGCTACTGCCGTTACTCTATAAATATGAGTACGATGGGCCAGTTTACTGCTCAGAACCCACTTTGAGTCTCATGACTCTGCTCCAACTTGACTACCTTGATGTGCTCAGTAAGGAGGGGGCGCCACTCCCATACGACCATAAGAATGTCCGCGAAGTTGTCCTTCACGCTATCCCAGTTAATTACGGCGTCGTAACCGATGTGGCGCCTGATGTTAGATTGACACTACATAACGCAGGGCACACTCTCGGCTCGTCTATCTTGCATTTGCACGTAGGTGAAGGTGTTCATAACATTGTCTATACAGGGGACTTTAAGTTTATGCAGACTACGCTCCTAGAGGCCAGCACCGTCGCATTCCCTAGAGTTGAGACTTTAGTTATGGAGAGCACGTATGGGTTGCCGCAGGATGTTATGCCTAGTAGAGCGAATGTTGAGCAGAAGCTTGCAAGTGTCGTCAATGAGACACTTAGCCGAGGAGGTAAGGTTCTTATTCCAGTTCTCGCCGTGGGGCGGGCTCAAGAGATAATGTTGGTTTTAGATGAGCATATGCGTAAAGGTTTGATTAAAGAAGTTCCAATTTTTATAGAGGGGATGATAAATGAGGTCACAGCCATCCACACCGCCTACCCAGAGTATCTGTCAAAGGAGCTGCAGAGTAAGATCCTATACGAAGATCTCAACCCCTTCCAATCTGATTATTTCGTTCCAATTAAGAACCCTGAGGCCCGCCAAGAGATTGTAGAAGGTTCGCCGTGTATCATCTTAGCTACTTCAGGAATGCTGGAAGGGGGGCCAGCTCTCGAGTATCTCAAACACCTGGCCTCTGATGAGAAGAATACTCTTGTGCTGGTGAGTTATCAATTCGAAGGAACTTTGGGTCGCCGAATTCAATCGGGTGCTAGAGAGATCTCTTTGGTTAATGCTAACGGCAAAGTGGAGGCGTTGAATGTCAAAATGCATGTTGAGTTCATAGAAGGCTTCTCAGGCCACTCAGACAGGAATCAACTCATCGCATATCTAAAGAAGATGACACCCAAACCTCAGCGAGTTATCGTATGCCACGGGGAGAAGAGCAAGTGTCTAAGCCTTGCATCCGCGATTAGGGGACTATTTAAAGTGAATGCGGTCGCCCCCTCAAATTTGGAGACTATACGGCTATGTTGATTACGTAAAAAAAGTAGCACTGCCCCTTTTAATAATCCGTTTCAGCAGGCTTAGCTGTCTGCGTTGTGATGGTCTCTATAGCTTTCTTCCGCCAGATCCTTATGGGCGAGGGTGTCACCACTATTCGTTCTTCCCCAAGTCTTGCTATGTCTCCCCCAATAGTCTCCACGTAAGACTTCAACTCGTCGATGGCGCTTTTCACGTCTTCAATGCTCTTCTCCGCCATCGGGGTTATCTTGACTATTAATATGTTTCCAGCGTCAAGTTCATTCTTGATCTTTGAAATATCCACATAGTCGGAGAGGGGGAGAGCCTTAACGTAAGTGGTAGTCTTTGGCTTCTCCGCAGCTTTCGTTGTTGCCTCAGCAGCAGACTCGGTTTCAGAAGTCATCTTTTAGACCTCATCTTTAGAGTATTAAAGGTTATCGAACTTAAAGATTACTGCATTTGCCAGCTATGATGATTTAATGTAATCAGCATTCATCACGTAGGCTCAGAATCCTAAAATAGACCAAAACGGCTGCAACAAATTTTCCTACCTATTAAATGGACAACCCCAATCTCTTAAGGTGTATCTTATATGGGCCTAGCTTACCTCCAAAATTCGCCGCAGAGACCTTTACGACACCTGGGGTCTTAGCCGCAGCCTCAATACCCAATTTCATCGCCATCTTCACAGAGGCGAGATTTATACCATTATAAATCAGCTCATAGACACATTTCACGTTTTCTGGTATTCGGCTCTCAGGGACTACGCCCCGCAAAGTGGGGCAGAAGGGGTGGTTTGTTGAGGCAGGCAGCTTATACTTTAAGGAGCCAACCTTCGAGCCAGACCGACAGACTCCACCGGGAAAAGACATGATGACACCTTCAACTTTGCCTATGACTGCTTCAACAGCGCTTTCCGCAGCTGTCAAACCTGCCTCTGCACTTTCGGCCATGACCAAAAAGTTCCCCCCAGCAACCCCTAGCTTCACGCCAAATTTATCTTCTACAATGAACTCGCCCTCCATTACTGGAATGCGCCATATACGTCTCCCGCCGAGGGTGTCTTTTTTCTGGAAACCGTCGCCGAAGTATCGGAGACTGGATCCTATCTTCAGCCGTTTTGTTGCTCTTTCGCCCATCGCGTCGAAGGCAGCTGTTGTGGGTGCTGTCATTATGCATTGTCCAGTTCTCCGCAGGAGCTGATCTTTCAACGCGTGACCACTGTTATGGTAAACCTGAATTATGACTCCTGGTCTTCCATCAGGAGTCTCATTTGGCTGGGTTGTTTTCTCTATTCCAGCTTCGGCTGGTGACATAATTACCGACACAGCGAAGCCCGTGGCGGCTTGGGCTGATTTTAGAGCCCACTTCTCATTGGTGGCTGTTATTAACATTCTACTGGCCCACATAGGGAATGCTTCCGCGAAGGTGTCCTCGATTTCTACCTCCACCTTGATCTACCCTCCTTAATCCCAGTTAGGATGGGTGGTATTCTCTATAAATTAACTTAAAACTTTCCATAGGGCTATCATGGTAGGGCTCTCAGTTTAGGAGTTTGGTCTATCCTTTTTTGTGGCCGCTGCTATTAGTTTCTCTAAGACCTCTTCTATCTTCCGGTAAAATTCTACTTCGCGAGGGAGTTCCACCACCGGCCTCCCAGCTAAGTTGAGCTCTTGAATTTTCGCTTCGTAGGGTAGAGTTCCTAAATACTCGGCGCCTATGCTTTTCGTGTGAGATCTGATCTTTTCCTCTATGAATGGGTATGAGCCCTTTGGGAACTCTCTTGCAAGGTTGCCTAAAATAAAGACCCTCCCTACCGGGATGCCCTCTTTCAGTGAGAGCTCCGACAATGTCTTCTTTATTCGCTCAAGCGTTTTTAAGCTTGTTTCTGAGGGGTCGGTGAGTATGACGAGATTGTCGACCCAAGAGGCGGTCTTCCTTGATATTTGCTCAAGTCCTGCTTCACAGTCCATTAGAATAAAGTCGTAGGCGTAGTCTCCTTTCAATACATATTTTTCTACAGCGTGCTTTAGTAGATAATTAATATAGCAGTAGCAGCCGCCGCTCTCCCCCCTGCCCATAACCAACAGATCATAGTCTTCCTGCTCATTCTCCAACATGAGGTTCTGGAACCTGCTTTGGAAGAGTTCGGGGTCAATAGACTTCCCTTTAAACTCCTCGGTAAGATGGTCAAGGGTAGTGAATTTTTTCACCCCCAAGGCGGCTGGCAGACAAGTATTCGGATCCGCGTCTACAGCTAAAATCGTCGGTGTCTTCCCAAGTTTCGTCTCCAATTCCTTTCGGCGTTCGATAAGTGCCTTAAGGAGTAGCGCGGTGAAAGTGGTTTTACCTACACCACCCTTCCCAAAGACGCCGATTATTAGAGGCACTCTCACCACATCCTTTAGGTTACTGGCTACTCGAAAGGCTCTGCGTGTGAAATAAGGTTTTCAACTCTCCTGCCTATGTGAAAGTGGAACTTTGTCTGATATTGGTCTCTCTAATGTAGTATTCAAACATCTAAAAGCTTTCCTTCACTAAGTTTTGGTTGTGGTTTTGAATTTTCGAATTTTGTGAGCGAAAATCTGGCCGTTTGTGTATTCATCGTAAATCATGAAAACCTCTTTAGATCCTTCAACTCCCCTAGAAAGGTTCCGTCTGTCAGTATGACCTCTGAGGTCTCTAGCTCTGCAGCTGCATTTCTAAGTATTGGGCCTAAAAGTTCATCGTGAGTTATGGCGTTTAATGCGAGTCCACCCAGCATTTCATTAAACGCTGGCATAATGATCATATTGGTACATCCAACTTTGACTCCGAACTTTTTATATAGAGTCTCCGCGGCATCTCCATGCTCTACCTCTATGTTCCTATTTTTGAGAAAGCCCTTAACTATCTTTTCAGAATCTAACCTCACCTTGAGCCAGATAGGCTTTATAGTCTTGAACCCAAAGAGACCTCTGAACTGGATTGCCGGATGTATATGACCTACAATCCAGTATCTAGCTTCGAAGAGCTTTTGAGCCGGCCATGTATGGCCATGGAACAGGCCTATCTTATCGTTACCTTCCATTAATAACCCTCTACTAGACCTGATGGTGAGGTCCTTCTTGGCTAAACGTGAGATTCCCCCATCGTGGTTGCCGAGTATCAGCTCCACGGGTACCTTCTCACTGATTTTTTCGATAAATCTTGGCAGATCTAGCCGCTCTAACAAGGAGACGACCGGTATGCCATGCTTCAGATCACCTAATATTATGAGGCGGTCGGGCCTAGTCTCCTCTATAAGCTTGGTAAGGTTGGCTTCTATCTTATAAGTTTGGGATGGCAGATTTATTCCCATCCTCACAAGCTCAGCCTCAAAACCTAAGTGAAGGTCTGATACTACAATGGTCTTCTCTCGATTTTTGATAAGAGCTGCAGGCCAAGGGAAATAAGGCCGTATCAAACATCGCACCGAAAGAATTTTACCTCTGCCCCATAAATAAACTAATCAAACCTACCCTCATGGCGGAACAGATTTTGGATAAAGAGATTGATGCGCTAAATAAAATCTGCGAGGGAATAGATAATTTAAAGGGTCTCTCAGATGGCCAGAAAGCTAAATTATCCGCAATCTTCGGTAAGCGTCTCGTTAACGCCCTAAAGGCAGTAGATGAGTTGGCTGTAAAGAAATATGTGTTCGAGCCTAGTGGGAGACTTGTATGGGTAGTGGTCGGGAAAGAGCGAGACTACCAAGTAATTCCTGCAGCAAATTATTGCAGTTGTGACGACTTCTACTTCCATGTAATCGAGGGTACCACTCCAATATGCTACCACATTCTCGCCCAAAAGTTGGCTGAACTTCTAGACCGTTTTGAAATCATAGTCGACTCAGACGACATCTACGATGTTCTAGTTGGAGAATGGCGGTTTATAAAAAAGGAAGACTTCGCCATACAGAAGCAACAGTTAAAAGGCATATAGTATAAAATTATACTCCAGCAGGGGTGGTTCTATTTTGTCCAGTGAGCGGGTCTCGACCGTGAAGGCTACACGTGCTGAGCTATTGACTTTGAGGAGAAGAGTTAAACTAGCAAAGAGGGGGCATGACCTCCTCGTTGAGAAGAGGGATGCATTGTTAATGCACTTCCTCAAGTATGTACGGGATGTCGGCCCACTCCGTGAAAGATTGAACAAGGCACTTGAGTCCGCTTACAGGAATTTCATGGTGGCGCAGATAATACTCGGGCCAAGAAAACTCGAAGAAATATCTTACACGGCCCCTGATCGTTTTAACGTTAATGAGAGGTACCGAAACATAATTGGCGTTACTATCCCGCTACTAGAACTTTCCGCTGAGAGGGTTTCTGAGAAAGGTTGGTGGTATAATTTCCCAGAGACAACAGCTACCGTCGATGATGCAATTAAGACCTTCGAGAAGGTTCTTGAAACGATCGTGGAGCTGGCTGAGATTGAGACGGCTGTAAAACGGTTGGCTGAGGCTGTTACGATGACGAAGAGGAGAGTTAACGCTCTGGAGAACGTTATCATCCCTAGATTTGAAAATAATATACGGTTCATTCAGTTCCATCTGGAGGAGATGGCGAGGGAGGACTTCTTCAGACTTAAGAGGATAAAGATGATTCATGAAGCCGCCGAAGAGGCAGCTTCACCTCCTCTTGGAAGTCAGTAGCAATATCGCCTGCGCCAGATCCCCTCCCGTCTTCTCCAAAGCCTCTTTAGCCTCGTTTAGGCTCACATTTGCTTGTGTAGCGACGAGTTGAATGTCCTCGTCGGGTGTCTTCGGCTTGGTTTCAACGGTTACCTGTGTAGGAGCAGTGATACGTTCTATTAGACCTTCTCCAATAACTTGGAACATCTTCTGGCCTTGAAAGTCTATGACTGTAACCGTTGGGTTTCGAACCACCATCTCCTTCGTATCAGTCTTAAAGATGACTTCTCTCACCTCTGGGAGCTCTTTTGCATCTATGCCTATACGGCTCATCATCCTCTTAGCTTCCCTCGAACTCAGCCGCTTCATGGCTATAAGCACTCCAATAAAAAAAATGACATAACGTAGCTATTAATCTAAGCCATCCGGGTTAGCTAAGACAGAGTTAAATGCCGCATCAACCTTCTTGACATGCACGATAGGGATATAAACTATTGTTCCAAAAAATTAAACCTAGCAGCTTTAGGTGGTACATTACGGGTTCACTATTAAAACCATCTCAAAAAGATGAGAGTCTCCTAAAGATAAGGAGCATCGCAGACTACCAGTTTGGTAGAGGGGCAGGTGTATCTCTCTTCCCCAAGAGTGTCAGAATCAAACTCTCACCCACCACAGGAAAAGTCAGACATGTGTATCTGAAAGGTAAACTTCTCGCAACGTTGAGGCCCACAGACGGTCTCTTCGGGTTGACTGTGGAGGGGGCGAAGCGTCTCCTCAAAACCTTCAAGTCTCCACGGTTAAGAGTCGTCGTAGCTGGCGATATCGAAGAGTTCATAAGGGCTGGGAGGAGTGTCTTCGCAAAGCATGTAAAGGTGGCAGATCCTAATATAAGACCCCGGGATGAGGTTGTGGTGACGAACAGTAGAGATGAAGTCTTAGCAGTTGGGAGAGCTGTGTTGGCGGGTTGTGAGATGTCTCTCTTCAGGTTGGGTGTAGCGGTCAAGGTCCGCCACGGTTCACACTCCAATTGTGAAGCGTAATCATTGGAGCCGGCTACTGCCGTTAACCATGGCCTACGACTTCTTATCCAAAGTTCAGCTTACGCACTGCGTCACCCTTAGATTATCGCCAACCATAAAAATAATACCGAGTTTATACTATATCTTTAATAGATCTCAAAGGTCACTCGATATGCGATGTGAGATTTGCGGTAAAGTCTCTCCTAACAAGCTCCTTCCCGTGTCCATCGAGGGCGCTAGGCTTCTAGCCTGTGTAGAGTGCGCAAAGCTTGGGACATTAGACATTAAAACGGGCGGGGTAAGCTCTAGTCTATCTAGGAAAAATAGCGTAGCAACTCGGGCTCCTCCGCCAATCAGGCAGAGCAGGGGTCTCTCAGACATCCGACCAGATGTTTATGCTGTCGTGGATGACTACGGTTTAAGGGTGAGGAAAGCCCGTGAGGAGCATGGCTGGTCTCAGGAAGAGTTGGGTAAGATGATCAATGAGAAAGCCTCCCTTATCGGGAAAATAGAGACATCAAAGCTCACCCCTAGCCTGTTAATAGCTAAAAAGTTGGAGCATGTGTTAGGTGTCTCCCTCTTGGTGAAGGAGGACTTTCCAGTTACACAGACGTCCCCTCCTCTGCGTTACGATTTAACTATAGGCGATGTGGTTACATTCAAGAAACAGGAGAAGTGAAATGTTCAGGTTGCCGGTGATTCTGGTCGAGCGTAGGCTTGGGAATGTAAGCTTGCTTGGGGAGCTTCAAAGCTTAGCTGAGTCTGCAGGTTACTGTGTGGTGGAGACTCTCGAGCAAGTTAGGGCTCCAGATTCGCGATATCAAATTGGCAAAGGCAAATTGGAGGAACTAGCTAGGCTTGTTAGAGAGACTAATGCCCAGCGAGTAATATTTGAGAATGAGCTGAAGCCTGTCCAAGCCTACAATATTGCAAAGGCGACTGGTGTGGAAGTGATCGACAAATTCCAACTTATCCTCGAAGTGTTCAGCCGCAATGCATCTACGAGGGAAGCTAAGCTCCAGATCGAACTTGCTAGATTGCGTTACGAGTTAACTCAGGCTAAAGAGAAGGTGCGGTTGGCTAAAAAAGGCGAGCAGCCCGGTTTCCACGGTCTGGGCAGGTATGAAGTAGACGTATATTTTGAAGCGATAAAACGGCGTGTTGCCAGCATCGAGGCTCAGCTTCTGAGGCTGAGGAGGATGAAGCAGGTGAAGCGGACTTTAAGGTCTGACCTAGGCTTGCAGACCATATCTCTGGCGGGCTATACCGTCGCAGGGAAGAGTACGCTATTCAAAGCCTTAACCTCGGTACCCGCGAAGGTTGATAGAGGACCCTTCACAACATTATCCCCAAAGACCTCAACCATCGACTTTCACGGAAAGAAGGCTCTCTTAACTGACACTGTTGGCTTCATAGACAGGATACCCATAACCTTGATAGAGGCCTTCAAATCTACCTTAGATGAGACGGTCTTCTCAGACTTGATAGTTCTAGTTGTTGACGTTAGCGAGAACATCTCCGAAATAGAGAGGAAGCTGCGTTGTTGCTTGAAGACTTTGAGGGAGATAGGTGTGTGCACAACCCCCATAATTACAGCCTTTAATAAGGTCGACCTAGTCGACTCAACTACATTAGATAAAACTCTGGAAGAGTTAAAAGGACTTGCGCCGAACCCGGTGCCTATCAGCGCCTTGTACTCTATTAACCTCGAGAAATTAAAGCGGATGATCTTTGAGAAGTTGAAAGGCTTCGTGAAGGCGTCCTTCAGGCTACCTTTAAATTCGTCGTCTCTGTCGTTGATCTCAAAAATCCACACACTTTCCTCGGTTGTGAGTCAACTTTACGGTGAGAAGTCTGTAACGATTACTGTGGAATCCGCTGGCTTAGTAATAGACAAGATAAAGAACCATATAGAGAATGCAGGTGGTCAAGTACTTGAAACTCAGCAAGTATAATGTCACGGTCTTGCGCCTTGGTCATCGTCCATCTAGGGATTTGAGGGTTACCTCCCATGTTGCACTAGCAGCTCGTGCCCTAGGAGCGGATGGGGTTATTATAGCTGACACTCTCGATAGAAGAGTAGAGACCACCGTACATAAGGTTGTCAAAAACTGGGGTGGAGATTTCAACGTCGTAACAGGGGCTCCATGGAGAAAAGTTATTCACGACTGGAAGGCAAATGGAGGAGAGGTTATCCACCTGACCATGTATGGCCTTAACGTCGAAGAGGTTATTGGTAAAATCAGAGCATCTAACCGGGATAAGTTGGTCGTGGTGGGCGCCTCAAAGGTTCCTGGCGAACTTTATAGTCTCGCCGACTACAATGTGAGCGTAACGAACCAACCTCACTCGGAGGTTGCCGCTTTGGCGGTATTCCTCGACAGGCTTTTCGAGGGGCGCGAGTTATCATTCAGGTTTGATGGGGCGAGGTTAAGAGTAGTTTCATCGCTGGATGGTAAAAACGTGATTTACGCTAATCGGGCGATGGTCTAGGTGCCGTAGATGGTGGACGAGTCCTTGCTCTATAGGGTGGTGTCGAGGTTCGGTGAGGATGCTGTGAAGATTATGAAGGAGCTTATGGCTAAAGGTAAAGCCACCGAGGACGAGTTAGCTAGGGCCACCGGAGTTAAACTTAACGATATAAGGAGGATCCTCTTCAAGCTCAGTAACTTCTCTCTAACCTTCACCGAGAGCATTCAAGATGAGAAGACTGGTTGGATAATTTTTTATTGGAAACCCCAACCCGAGCGGTTGGATACCGTCGTTAAGACGCAAAAGCGAAGAATCCTAGATAAACTGAACGCAAGACTTGAGTATGAGAAATCACACGACTTTTATTACTGTAAAAGTAATGACTGCCAGAGGCTTACCTTCGAAGAAGCTATGGAATCGATCTTCAGGTGTCCTAAGTGTGGGAGAAACCTCGAACACTTCGATAACACGAAGATCCTAGAGACATTAACTAAGACCATTAACATGCTTAAGGAGGAAATTGAAAGCGAGTAGTCTCCCCTCAAGGTGTGAAGCATTAAATATTCTAAAGGAAGCTGGCTGCTCCACAGAGATTATAGAACATGCAAAGAAGGTCGCAGACTTCGCTCTAAAGATAGCTGAAGGTTTGAGGAGGCAAGGGCTCAACATAAACCCCCATCTTATAGAAGTAGGTGCCATCCTACACGATATTGGGCGCTCTAGGACTCACGGTGCAGATCACGGTTATTGTGGTGGCACGATAGCCTGCGCCCTTGGGCTACCTAAAGAGGTGGTAAACATAATCGAGAGGCATGTGGGGGCTGGCATCTCAGCCGAGGAGGCTTCAGCTTTGGGGCTGCCTAACCGTGACTTTATCCCTGAAACCCTAGAGGAAAAGATAGTCGCATACGCTGATAAACGGATTAAGGGCGACCGTATAGTTAACTGTGACGAAGCATTAGAAGACTTCGCCAGAAGCTTAGGATACGACCATCCAGCCGTTAGTCGTCTCAAGGCTCTCTTTACAGAATTTAGTTTAGTGGATGTAGATCTTTGACCACCCTCACGCTGATTGAGAAGATTCCACAGACAAACCTGAATGAGGTCGAGTATGCCCTATCCCAACTCCTGAGATCGCTCTCCTTAGGTCTAAATGTAAACTTCGCTCTAATGGGTTTAGATGAGAGTGGGCATCTTTCAATTGAAGTTGGCGGCGAAGACGCAGAGGTCCTCACTTCGCTACTAAGCCGGAACCTCGTGTTGACCGAGGCGCTCAAGATGCCTCCCCCAACCAATTATATTTTAAAGGCAACCGTGAAAGAGATCAACTCTGGCGAGGCAGAGCTATTGTTAGACCTTGGCTCCTCGGTGTATGAGGGGTCTATAACGAAGGAACACCTGAAGGCATACTTGCTAGATGGTAGAGATCTCCCGTTGCCTGCTCTAGCAGATCTATTCTGTCTAAACGAAGGGGTTCCTGTCGAGGTTAGGGTTGTAACAGTTGATGAGTGTAAACGGCGGGTTTATGTCGAGTTTACCAGTCTTCAGCTCTTAACGTTGATGGGGTGGATTTCGGATTTACTTGAGAGAGTTGTAGTCGTTGGTGTGACTAGAAGACAGATAAAGAATGCGCTGGCAAAGGCTGGAAGTCTTCGAAAGATCGTTAAAATCGAGCGACTTGGTTTCTTATCTCACGCAATCCCCTGCAAACTCGGCTACCCTGCAAGTTCAATAGAAACCAGCCTAAAGAAAGCTCTTCCACTAGCTTCCACATATTTATTCAGCCCAAAGAATATAGTTGAACACATAGTGAACCGGAAGCTTTAGGTAGGAGACAAGGCGCCATAGCTTCCCTGCCCTTATCACAGTTTGTCCACGCCCTTTGCTGGGCTCTAGTATGAAGCAGCATTTGTCAATAAAGCCTAGATTTAAAAATCGTGGAGGCAAGCGTCACTTAAGTGAGCTCTTCCCCATAACTCTCGGCAGTCTCAGACTTCGCTTGAAGTAGGTCCCAAGCCCTTGAACTATCATCTCCTTGAACTGGCCGCCTTTAATGTAACGCCAGAGAACCTTAGGTCTCAGGTAGAACCTGAGGTATGCCTTCTTTAGGAGTTTTGTTAGCTCCTCCTCGGTAAACTCCCGCGTAGCTAAGACAGGCTTTATGACTGTGTATCGTGACCAATTCTCCGTGAGTAACAAACCTTGCTCTTTAGCCATCTCATACAGCTCAGTACCAGGATAGGGTGTTGCGACGGAGAACTGGGCGTAGTCTGGGTCTAGTTTCTTGGCAAACCTTATGGTCTGTTCTATCTCCTCTTTTGTCTCTCCAGGCATGCCTATCACAAACGAGGCGACCGTCTTTATGCCTAGCTCCCTAGCCCACTTCATACATCTTATGCTCTGTTCAACCTTTATGCCCTTCTTCATCAGGTCTAGAACCCGTTGAACGCCAGACTCGACGCCGAAGTATATCATAACACACCCAGCACTCTTCAGAGTCTCCAGAAGTTCTCTAGTCAATATGTCCACCCTCGTGGAGCATACCCATACGGTACCCAGCTTCCTCCTCTTGATCTCGTCACAGATGGCCTCCGCTCTCTTCCGGTCTAGTGTAAATGTGTCGTCTACAAACTCCACATAGGGGGCTTTGTAGGCCTGCTGGAACTCCTCTACTTCGTCAACTACGTTCTTAGGACTCCTAGCCCTGAACTTCTTCCCGAACAGTAGAGAGGAAGAGCAGAAAACACATTGGAAGGGGCAGCCTCTACTTGTAAGGATTGTTCCCAGTATTCGTTTCTTACCAAAGGCTCGGTACTCCCCCATCGGGAGGAGGTGGCGGGCTGGGAAGGGCAGTGAGTCAAGGTTGGCTATTAATGGTCGCGGCGGTGTTCTTACCAGTTCGCCGTCTCTTCGAAAGACTATCCCTTTAACCTGCTTGAGATCCCCCCCAGCTTCTATCGTCTTCACAAGTTCCACGATGGTTTCCTCCCCTTCTCCTATACACCCTATATCGATGGCGGGGTTCTCCCTCATTGTCTGCTCTGGTGTGAAGGTAAAATGGGCACCACCTAGGAGTATCTTCGAGTCAGGGCTGCTCTCCTCAGCTATCCTAGCGGCTCTTAGAGCTTCATTTATTGTAGCAGTGGTAGCGGTCAGCCCAATGATATCCGGTTTCCTCCTCACGAACTCATCTCGCAATTGGTCGAAGGTCATTCGGTAAACGGGGGCGTCGAGGATTTCTACCTTGTAATTAGCTCTCTCTAAAACAGCCGCAAGATAGGCTAGTCCCATGGAGGGTGCAACCATATCTAACGCGGCGAGGGTTTCCAAGTCTGGCCTAGTTGGAGGTTGGACGAGCAGGATATTCATCTCAGTTATCCTGTTCCTTTTATTACGTATTCTATGCTTGTTAACAGTATCTTCCTCGAATACCATATAAATTTGGTGTCAATCCTAAACTCAGACATATTCTCGGGTGCGTGTTAGATAGAAATTACAGGTTATAATGCCGTAATCGGAAAGGGTGAGAATAAAAGCTTAAAGTCTATCATGGAAAGACAAAGAAGCATGCATACTTATGTCTTAACTGGATAAATTCGGTGTTGAATAGGAATGGTTGCGTCCGCCCTCACAGTCGTGCTTCACGGCTGTAATTCCTTGTCTCTCACCTAAGTTCCTCTAAGAAACTGTTGGTTTAATAAAATTACTCTAAACAAGCAGCTTTTCTTTCAGATGTAGTGTAATTGACGATAGTGCTATACATCTGAGGGGAGATATTCCCGAGGTCTTTTAACCACTTTGCGACATCCCTAATAGTAGCTACAGAATATAGTTTAAGGCCCTCTTTTTGTAGGGCTTCCCTCCCCCCCTGTTCCCTATCAATGAGGACGTAAACCCCAATAATTCTAACGTTTAAATTTCTCCTCTCAGCTTCAAGCTTGATCAAATCTCTAGCTTCCAGTTTACTCTCAGCTGTTGTGATCAGATCGTCAACTATACCTATCCTGTCTCCGTTTTGCAGCTCACCGTCAACATATCTAGCAATTCCATGGGTCTTTAACCCACTCAACTCCTCGATTATCTCGATGGCTTTCTCTACGCCAGGAATCTCGTCTGGTTGATATTTTCTCTCTTTGATAAAAGTTCTGAGCTTCATTAACAAATCTCTGTAAACCATAGGTTCTTTTCTCACATAAACAGTAGGCACACCTGTCTCCACCCCAACCATGGTTGCTATCGCCAAACCCGCTGCTGGTATGCCGCATAAACGTGTAGGCTTTTCTGGCAAACTGTAGATCATTTCCCCCATCACTCTGCCTACCTCACGTAGGACACTTGGGTAGGAGGGTAGAATTCTCAAATCAACGTAGTATGGACTTATCTTTCCACTTTTAAGTTTAAACTCACCGAATTTTATAGCGCCAATCTCATGTAACCTTTTAACCAAGTTAAGTCTCGACACTTCCTCACCTCATTTGAATAACTGTCTCGTCAACTCCCCCGCAGCAGCGTGGAAGTCTTTCGTCCCGTATATGGCTCTTCCCACTATGGCGTGCCACGAATCTCCAGCAACTCTAGCCACATCGGTGATTATGCCCCCTTGAGTGATTAGCCCAGGTATAAAAAGTGTCAAATCACCCTGAACTATGTGCTGTAGTATTGACCTGTAGTGTATGATTCTCTCCACCTTTGTTCCAGGAACCACAAAGTTATTCACACCTAATCTTGCGGCGAGCAAATATATTTCATCCAACGCTTCATCAGCAATGTAACCTCCATCACTCCTCTTGTACTTTGGATGAGTCATCTCTCCACCAATAACTACCTCCAACCCAACATCTTTACAAGCCTTAATCCACGTCTCTTGAGTTGCTGGACCTGACTGAGGAAAACCTATTAATGCATCGACACCAGACTCTTTCACTACCTCTGCGAAGTCTCTTCCCAAATCATGTATATCGGTCATGGCTTTTTGGTGGTCATATATAACCGGCAAATCTGTAAATTCACGGACAACCTTAACCAGTGTAGGTAGTCCGTAACGTAACGTTAAAATAGACCCAACCTTGTAGCCGCCAATTCCTTCGACATCACAAGTTTGCTCAATTAGTCTCCTAAACTCGCCAATCAATTTAACATCGCAAGAAGGGATAACGCTTCGTTGATATTTTATTATCCGCCCCATGATCTTTCAACCACCAGGTTTCCCTCGTTTATATTCTTTGCGAGGATTAAAAAATAACCACCATATGGTTTCCAATTCATTATCCTAATCTTCTCCCAAATTAGGCGTGCTCGTCAGCCCGATTATTTGCAGACTATCAGCTCTAGATTACTGGGAGCGACTCTATCTTAGTTGAAGCCTTAAACAAACGCGAATAGCCGCAGTTAGCGCAGTCTACATCGTCTATCTTCGCATTGAAAAGGTAGCACCAATTCCACTCTTTCTCTCCAATCTTCACAGTTCCTCTATATTTGCAATCTTCTCGAGTAATCAAGCTAAACCAGTAGTAAGGGCTCATATAGTTCTAATAAGCCTACCGATGGGGGCGCCTCATGCCCCACCAGTTACTTGGCGGATTTTCTCTAACAGATTTAATCTATGGTATTTGAGCGGCATGCTCCCAGCATATAGTAGCGTGTCATGGAACCATCGCAAATCAAACCTGTCCCCCAGCTTACTTAGAGTCTCCCGCTTCAACTCGCCTATCAAATATTTTCCCAGAAGGTAGGAGAGCTGATAGCTAGGGGTATAGGTGTAACGTTTAATCTCAGCTACCGCTCCCTCTCGCGCCATCCCCACCTCCTCAACTAGGAAGTTCACAGCCTCCATAAAGCCCATCTCACCCCTAGAGAGCTTCACGTCGATGATGATCCTAGCAGCCCTCCAGACCATGTCAAGAGTTTGGATAAACCTGTGCTCAGGTGTGTCATCGTACCCAAGCTCCTTGACCGCCTCCTCACAGTAGTGCGCCCACCCTTCAACAAAATCAGTTCCATGGAATAACAGCCTCACTAGCGAGGAGTTTCGGTTGGCGCAGCTGAGCTGTAAATGGTGCCCTGGGTAGGCCTCATGAACCGTTGTGTTGCTGATAGCATAGTAGCTCTTCTCTTTCAACATCTCTTCGCTGGCTGGGGGGGTTACGATGTATATTCCCAGCTGCTTATCCTCGAACTTGGCTGGGGAGAAGTACGCGGCAAAGGGGGTTGTGCTCCGTAGGAATGGAGGTGTCTCGATCACTATTAACTCCTCATTCTCCGGTATAGAGGCAAATTTCGATCTGACCACAAACTCCCTCGCCCTCTTGATCTCTTTCCTATAAGCCTCTAACGCCTCCCCGAAGCTCTTGGGGTGGTGAGACTTAAGCAGCGATCTGACTTCGTCCACGCTTGCGCCAGGCTTGATTATCTCCGCGTATCTTCTTAGGTTCTCCTTCTCTTGGCGAAAGTACTTTTCACCCAACTTCAGAATCTCGCTCGATGACATCCCTAACCCTCGTAAGGCTAGTAGCTTCTCAAATCTCTCCGGCCCTATTGCGAAGTCGTCTCTAGCATCTTTCATCCTACACCTGAGCCACTCTTTGTACTCTAAGAACTCACACTTCACTTTCTCCGCGGCGTCCTCAACCTCAGACTTCGTGTTGTCATTTACACCCCTCGCCGCCTCCACTATCTGTTCGAGGAAGAGTGGAAGTCTCTCCGCAGTATCCAAGGAGATTTCACAGTAAATCTTCACAGGATCCTCAAGGCAACTCTTCGTCTCTTCAATGTATCTGGGCGAGTTCTTCAGTCTCTCAGTTATGCTCCTCAGCCGTATTTCTAGAGGTGCGAAGTTCCTTACAAGTAGAGGAAATAGAGCATCCCCAATTGTATCTGGGGCGTCTGGGAACATTCGCCAGAGAGGCCACTCCTCAAGACAGAAGAGGGCAAGATGGAGGAAGTCCTTTACAAGTGCTAGATCAATTCTCCTCTCGAAGTCAAGTTTTGATTGTGAGATCCCTTCGAACTTGTCTAGATACTCCTTGAAGAGTTTCATTCTCTTATAGATTGCATCTTTACGTCCGTCAGGCATTAGTTGGTCGTATTGATGAAGACCTACGTAGGTGGCGAAGATAGGGTTCATCTTAACTATGTTGTAGAATAGCTCTTCTGCCAGACGGTCGAAGCTCTCAGAGTCACCCACCGTGACTCACCCCTCAATCCCCTACTCAACCCATCGAGGGTCTTTAACATTAAACCTTTGACTAAAAAACTTTTGATAGGAGAGTTTGAATATTCACCTAAAACTTCCCTTTTTCCATAAGTTTTATCGTATCTATTCTAAAATTTTCAGGCCTAGAGCCGAACTCTAGGATGTCTACGCAGTCTCATGTTACAATCTACTCGGCTGCTGTTTTTGCATTTCTGAGCGATTTTAATAAAACGGGTGGTGGCTGGGATGAACTAGGTTGAGAGAGTCAGCGCAAGACCTCCGCCACTCTCTAAATGGAGAGATCTCAAAAACTTTCCTTAGATATCATAGAAATAGTAGGCATTTTTGTTCTCTCACGGCTCTGCGTAAGCCTCTATTGTCACTAATGAGTGTCGTTCTTTGAGTTGAGGGGTAAAGAGCTAGCCAGCTCATGGATGGTTTTGAGGGAGTAGTCCTGTGGGTGGCTAAATATAAGATGGTTAATGCCGAGTCCCTGAACCACTGCCAAATAGCTGGGTAGTTCTGTTGAGTGCATGGACAGGGAGAACTCCACAACTTCGGGGGGTAGGGACGCTGGGTCTAACTCGCTCAATCTACCCTCATAGCCTCGCAGCTCAGCTAAACGGTCATAGAGCCCAAACTCCTCTAAAACTTCCCTAGGAGCGCTAACCGCGACTGATGATGCAGCTAACTTTAGCAGATGTTGGAGTCTCTCTTCAAAGTTCCTGTAGACATAAGATGGTGCCATGACGCTAACCTCGAACTCTCTCTTCTCTCCAGTTGACCCGATATGTTCCAGAGCCCAAGTTATCATCCGCGGCGAGGCGTAGTTTAGGTGAACCCCGCGATAATGTTGGGCAGTTCTTAGCATTCTTGGGCCCTGCGCGCCCAACCATATGCTGCAACTCCTCTCCTCCCCAGCAAGAAGTTTTTCAATTTCTCTTTTCGCTTGGAGAATGCGTTGAGGGGCAGCCTTTCGGGCTGTGGGATTGACGCCGAGCCGTCGTAGGTGGCGTTTATCGCCGGGGATCAAGCAGAGGTCGAAACGTTCGCCATAGGTCTTAATAAGGGTGAGAATCTCGTCTGCTATTTGCTTGGATGTATGAAGGAGTGGACTGACCCCTAAACCTATCCGGATTTCCTTGGTGTTAGCGGCGAGGGCGGAAGCAACTATCGAGCCATAATCCCAACCGGGCCTTTCAAAGATCCAAAGTGAGTCAAACCCCAGTCTTTCAACCTCAGCAGCCTTCTCTACAATAGAGTCAAGACCGTATTCAGCTGTGAGGTTGAAACCGAACTTCAAGCCTAAATCCCTCGCAAGGTGTGTTGACGGTTATTCAGTAACGCCTTCAGTCGCCATTTCTTAACCAGATCCAATTAAAACCTATCTCCGTGAATAAATTGTTAAACCAACACACCTACTTAACAGGGGCGCTATCGGTCACGTATAGATTCAACTGCAACGGATCGCCACTTGTACCTCTCAAAAGAAGACGTCTAGAGACAAGTTCTTGATGTAAGTTTTGGCTGTGGATCGCAGGCTCTCTTATTATGCGCTGGGCGCTGTAGATAAATCGCGGGTTGTAACCTATCCATCCCACGGCTAAAGAAGGCGAAGAAGGTTTATGATGAGGTTGTTTATTGCGATGTACAGCAACTCCCATTTGCTAAGTCTCTTTTCGATGTGGTTATAGTATTTGAAGTTGGAGCATCTTGTGCATCCCGGTGCGTTGAAACTCGCCATCTCCCTAGAGAAGCTGGGTTCCAGAGTGGTTATTACAACGGTGCAGTAGAGGGGCATTGATGTAGTCGACGTCTGTAAAGATTTTGTCTCTACACATAGATGCCTTATATCGCCGGGGCTCCTCAAGAAGTACGGATATAAAGTAAGATGCATAGCCCCAAGGGGAGAACGAAGCCAAGACCGATATACATCTTGCATAAACTATGGAGCTGTCTCTACCTACCCTCAGGCGGGATAATTGCAGTCAAGCGAATAGGTTGAAATCTCGATCAACGAAATAGCGAATACTAACATCTCTCGATCTGGCTATTCGCACTTCTTTGGTTCAGTGTTTTACTAAGAAGACGCTTCATCTCTTGGAGGGCTTCCTCGACTGTTAGTGGGAGAGTTTGCGGGGTTACCTGCCCGTCCCCAGGTATTCCAGTCTCATAGATTAGGTTGAAGAGTTGAGTTATTATTGGCAATTCGAGGTGTGCCTCCTCCATTACCTTGGCGTTTGAGAGGATATCCCTCATTGGCCCCTCAGCTACTATCAATCCGCCGCTTATCACGTAGATCCTGTCGGCAATTTTTGGGACCAAGTTCACGTCATGTGTAGCTACTATGAGTGTTAACTTCCATTCTGCGTGCAGGCGGTTAAGGAGTACTACAAGCTCCCTCCGGCTTTCAGGATCCAAGTTAGCGGTAGGCTCATCGAGGACCAGAATCTCCGGTTTCATGGCCAGAGCCGTAGCGATCGCCGCCCGTTTCTTCTCCCCCAGGCTGAGGTGATGTGGCGCATTGTCCCTGTAACCGTCTAACCTAACCGCCTTCAGGGCTTCCTCCGCAATACCGGTTGCCTCATTAGCGGGTAGCCCCATATTTATTGGGCCAAAAGTGACATCCTCCCAGAGGGTAGGACAGAATAGTTGGTCGTTTGGGTCTTGGAACACGAATCCCACTTTCCTTCTGACATCCCGCAGTTTGGAGCCATCAATCGTCATCCCAAGAACCTTCACCCAGCCTTTCATAGGTTTGAAGATGCCATTAATGTGCATTAAGAGGGTAGATTTGCCAGCTCCATTAGGTCCCAAGATAGCAACCCGCTCCCCTCTAAGCACTCTTAAGCTTACGCCTTTAAGTGCCCTACAGCCGTCAGGGTACAAGTACTCCACGTCTTCCATCTCGACTGCTACTTCAATAGTCACTTTACACACCGCCAGCGTAAAGTTGGACTATTGCCGCCCCAATAAAGACTGAGGCTGATAGAACCCCAAACGCCCAGTCTTGAAGAGAACACCTCACCTCACCTATATACCTTGCATCGCCTGTATATCCCCGCGCCACCATAGCCCCATAAACCCTCTCTCCCCGCTCATAGGCTCTTATAAACAACGCCTCAGTAGTGTGTGCGAGCGCCTTCAAAGCCTGTAGACGGTTCATCTTCCCAGCTGAACGGGAATCCATGGCGAGGAGCATTCGGTGTGTCTCATCAATGAAGACATGAATATACCTGTAGGTAATAGCTAACATCAGTGTGAAGATTTTTGGAAACTTCAATCGCTCCATCGCACTAATAATCGCTGAGAACCGTGTAGTCATAATCAGCAAGGTCATAGCTGCAACACAGACCCAAACCCTAAAAGTGAACAAGATGGCTCTATAAACTCCTTCGTTCGTTACTGCTAAAGAATAACCTATGCAACTGACCGATAGTAGTTTTGCTCCGGGAGTTATGAAGGGCAACGGTAGAGAGATCACCCCGGCGAAGATTGGGATGAAGAAAGTTGCCCTATAGAGGAAGAATCTAATGGGGGTCTTTGAGGCTGTGGCGAGTAGAAGGATCATTATGAATAGAATAGACAACGGAGCTATGGTCTTCAGGGAGACCGCCACAACCACTAAAGTGGTGAGCGAGATAAGCTTTATCCGAGGGTCTATCCGTTGGAGAATCCCGCCTGCACTCTGGAAGCGCTCAAGGAACACTAAGTCCCCGGCTGCCTTTACTAACTCACTAAGCACTGGCATTCGTTCTCCTATTAAGAGGGCAGATTACTTCTTCACCCTCAAAACCCTACCTACTCCCAACGTGACAGCCAGAACTAGAATTGTAGAGGCTATGCCCAAGAGGATGTTAACCGTGACCACACCCTCAAACCCAGGTATCTCGTAGTCGGGGATCGGAGGCGTCCAGAGGGCTACGTCCTCAGCCCCAAAATACTCGGCGACAACATCTAACGTCTCAGCTGAGACGGATAACCATACGCAACCGGTAACTACAAAGATAATAGATGCCAATATGCCGACTATAAACATCCCTCTACCTTCACTCATCTAGATAACCCCCGGAACCATACAGGTTCAACTTTTGGTAGTTGTAGGAGGTCGTGTCTAGCCTTCATGAGAGCCGATAGGATGGCTACCGTAGCTATACCTTCAACAACCCCGATTATAGAGTGGTGGGCCGCCATCGCCGTGACGGCTATAGAGAGACTGTAAGGGAAGTAGAGCGTCGAGAGGCCCAACTCAAAGCCGGCGGAGACCGCAGCTAAGAGGTCACCAAAGAAGGCGCCTAAGAAGCTCCCTGCCAATAGGCCAGCCCTACCTCCCGCTACCCTCTTAACTAGTAAGAATATTACGTATGGGACGAAGACACCGACAACACCCATGTTCAAGACATTAGCTCCAAAAGTGGTTATTCCTCCATCTCCGAACATTAACGCTTGGATTAAAAGTATTAATGTCATAGAAATCACCCCAGCATAGGGGCCTAGAGTTATGGCTACTATGGGACCGCCCAGCAGGTGGGCGGTGGTCCCCCCAACAATGGGGTAGTTCATCATCTGTGCAGCGAAGAACATGGCAGTCAAGGTAGCTAACAGTGGGACTTGTTTGTCGCTAAGCACATTTTTAGCCCTTCGGAATGCTAGAATCCAGAATGGGAGAGTTGCGATATAGGTGGCTGCGCAGGTGGATGGATCTAGGAAACCGTCTGGAATATGCATAACCCATCACGTAATACTTTCATGTGTAATAGTATTACTTATATAAATATTACTACACTCCTAAAAAGTATTACTAGATACTCCGAACTTTTTTCGCGGCTAAAATTTCAGCCGCAGTTCAGTCATCCTCTCACAAGCAGCCTCTATCTCATCCTTAGGTCTAGTCAACGAAAACCTAACATAATTCTCCCCATACCTCCCAAAACCGCTACCAGGAGTCACAACCACACCGAGATCTAGCAGTCTCAAGGCGAACTCCGCAGAACTGCACCCACAGTTCAACCAGACGTAGAAGGTAGCCTTTGGGGCTTGGCATCTGAAGCCCAACGACCTGAGACCCTTAACTAAGGCGTCCCTCCTCTCCTTGTAGATTTGATTTACAGCCGCCACATGCCTAGGAGGCTCACTGCTTTTGTAGGTTCCCAGAGCCTTAGCGGCGGCTTTCTGAATGTAAACTGGAGGCCCTGAGTCAATCTGTGATTTAACTCTCACCAGCCCCTCTAGCAGTCGCCTATTCCCCACAGCGAAACCTATCCGGTCCCCCGTCATGTTAAAAGTCTTGGAGCAGGAGTGGAACTCAAGCGCCACCTCTTTAGCACCATCGACTTCGAGTATACTCGGCGCCCTATACCCGTCAAAAGTTATCTCAGAGTAGGCATTGTCGTAACATAAAATTAGGTTGTTATCCGACGCGAAGTCGACTACTGACCTGAGAAAAGCTTTATCGACGACTGAGCCGGTTGGGTTATTCGGGTAGTTCAGAAACATCAACTTAGTGTCTTTTTCCAGAACCTCAGCGTCGAGGACTGGTTTGAAATCGTTCTCCTCAAGTAGAGGCAACACCTTTGGAACTCCCTCACTTAGGATGGTTGCACCATTCATATAGACAGGGTAGCTGGGGTCTGGCACGAGAACATGGTCATTTGGGTTGATGAAGGCTCTCGACACATTCGCCAAACCTTCCTTCGATCCTATCAACGCAATGACCTCGGACTCAGGATCCAGATCGACACCGAACCTGACCTTATACCATTCCGCAACAGCCTTCTTGAAGAATGGTTCACCTTGGCTGAAGGAGTAGTTATGATTTTTCGGGTTTGCCGCCTCTTCGCTGAGAGTAGATAACACCTCTGGGGGGGGCGGAAGGTCTGGGTCGCCTATACTTAGCGTTATAATGTTAACGCCTTCAGCCTTCTTCCTAAGGATTACCTTCTCCATCTCAGCGAAGAGATAGGGTGGGAGCCGTTTAACTCGCTCAGAGAAATCTACATTCACACTAACAGCCTCCATGTAGCAAAGCACTCAAAACATTCGCCCCTCGAAGACCTTAGTAGCGGGGCCTTTCATGTAGATGCCCAAAGTGGTGTACTCCACCTCTAGGTCGCCACCTAGCAGGTGGACTATGGCTTTACCGTCAATCTTCCCCAACACCTTTGCGGCTGCTACGGCTGCGCAGGCGCCTGTTCCACATGCAAATGTCTCTCCACATCCCCGTTCCCACACCCTTACATTCAGTTCATGCCGGTTCAGGATTTGGGCAAACTCTACGTTGACTCTGTTAGGGAAGAGGGGGTGGTTCTCAACTTCAGGGCCAGTCGTCTCGATTGGGAAGTTCTTTACATCATCGACGAAGATGATGCAGTGAGGGTTGCCGAGGGACAGGCAGGTTGCTCTGAATCTTGTTGTGCCCAACTCCAAGTCTCTATCTATGAAGGTGCCTTCACCCAGCATAGGAACACCGCTCCTCTCCCAGACTGGCTTGCCCATATTTACCTTGACTTTCTCCACAGTCTCTCTCTCAACGGTCAACTCAACCTCTTTCACTCCTGCCAACGTCTCCACCTTCATCTCCTTCTTCCTAACTATGCCTTTCTCGTAACAGTATTTGGCCAAGCATCTGATCCCGTTGCCGCACATTTCAGCCTCACTCCCGTCCGGGTTGAAGATTCTCATTCTAATGTCGGCGAAGGTAGAGTTGAAGACTATTATTAGACCGTCAGCCCCTACAGAGAACCTTCTCTCACATAGCTCCCTAGCCAACCTTCCCATGTGGTCATCACTGAGCTTCCCATTCCTGCCGTCAATCAAGATAAAGTCGTTCCCTAAGCCATGCATCTTCCAGAAGCTTATCTTAACCATGGAGCAATCTCCTGGCCAGCCGCCAAGCTCTCAAGGCTCTCCCTACGCCTAACTAAGGCGTACATGCCGTCCTTGACGAGGACTTCCCCAGCTCTAGGCCTCGAGTTATATTGGGAACTCATTGAGTAGCCGTAGGCCCCTGCGTTCAATATCGCGATCAGATCGCCCTCCCTTACTTCCGGCAGTTGTCTGTCTACGGCTAGGAGGTCTCCTGACTCGCAAAGTGGTCCAGCTAGGTCGTAAACTGCCTCCCTCCCACCGCCAGGTCTGTTGGCGAGAAGGATATGGTGGTATGAACCATACATGGCAGGTCTCAGTAGAGTGTTAAAACCAGCATCAACCCCAATAATGCATTTAAAAGGTGTGAGTTTTATTGTGTTCACGGTTGTAAGAAGGACTCCTGCGTCACATACGATATACCTGCCAGGCTCGATGAAAAGGCTAGGTTCTCCCAACCCGTAATCCCTGGTTTTTCGCTTGATGAGCGTGGAGATTTCCTTGGCGTAGGACTCTAAATCCAACTCTTTTTCCCCCGGCCTATACGGTACACCCAGCCCTCCTCCTACATCAATAAAATCGAACGTAACCTCAACTTTGCGATGAATCATACCAGCGATATCCAGAAGCTTCGACGTAGCTGCGGCGAACGGTTCGACTGCAAGTATCCCTGAACCTATGTGCATATGTATGCCGAAACGCTCAACGCCTGCCTCCTTAGCACGACGGTAAGCTTCTGGAGCATCCTCCTCCCAGATACCGAATTTTGAGCGTCTACCCGCCGTTATGCAATGCTCATGATGTCCTGCCCCTATCTCAGGATTCACTCTAAAGGATAACAGGCTGGGTGTGGTAAATTTAAGCAACCTATCCAGCTGGGAAAGAGAATCGACATTTATCGTAACCCCTGCCTCTACTAGATATCGGAGTTCATCGTTTCTTACACATGTTCCTGTAAAGAGTATCTTGTCAGGAGTGAAACCGGCCTTAAGGGCCAAGTATACCTCCCCTGGGCTGACTGCGTCCAGGCAAGAGCCTTCCTCCTCCAAAATCTTCAGAACTGAGAGGTTCGTATTCGCCTTTGCAGAATAGTAAATCTTTACTTTATCATAGTTGCATGTTAACGTGCTCTTGAGGTTGCGGTAATTTTCTCTTATCCTCCTCTCACTCAAGACATAGAGTGGCGTGTCAAATTTCGCCGCCAACTCTACAGCGTAGACACCGTCGATAGATAAACCTCGTTCATCAATTTTTAATAACCTGTTCACCGCAGCTCCCATTAATAATTATTAATTTAAATATAAACATCGTAAACTAGTCTGCAGATAGAAGGTCGTCCATAGTATATATTCTCGGCTCGCTCTGGCGGTATAACCATTCAGCCGCACGGAGAGCTCCTTGGGCGAAGACGTTCCTAGAGAAGGCGGTATGTTCTATTCTTATCATCTCATAGGGGCCTGCGACGATTAACTCGTGAATTCCAGGTATTCCGCCAGCCCTAACCGCGAGGACCTCGAGTTCGCCTCTCTCCCTCTTGCTGAGCCCGCTTCTCCCGTACACTTTCATCTTGTAGCCTCGTACTTCCGAGATCAAATCGGCCAACCTCAGGGCTGTACCGCTTGGAGCATCTACCTTCCCTGCGTGGTGGAATTCTATGATGCTGAAATCATAATCTGGGGGGAAAAGCTTGCACGCACGGAGGATTTGTAAAAGTATATTCACACCTAGAGAGAAATTTGGAGAAAAGAAGGCAGGGATTTTCCCTTTAACAGCTTCCTCTATAGTCTTCATCTGCTCCGCGTTAAAGCCAGTAGTCCCCATCACTATCTTAACCCCGCGCCTAGCAACGATGGGGAGGTTTGCTACCTCCGCCTCAGGGTTTGTAAAGGTTACGTAAATCTCAGCGTCCCTGATAGCCTCCTCCAAGTTGGAGGAGCTTAGAACTCTTAGGTCCGAGTTGGAGATTCCAAGTTCCCTAAGGCTCTTCCCGATGCTTGGCTCTCGCGGGTGGGCTACTGCCCCTACTAGTGTGAACCCGCCTTTCTCAGCCTCTTTTATGATGGTACTGCCCATTCTGCCCGTTGCGCCAGCCACGCAGATTCTAATACTCCTCATAATACAGTCCCTCTAAGTATCTCTCATCGTAGAGCCTCTCCCCAAGATCCACTTCGAAGAATGATTCCACCGGGCGTAGAATCTCAGGGTTATTCGTATATACTTTCCTGACCTGATTCAACATGAACTCTAAACTATTCTTAGTCATCTTGCCAAGGGGTGGTCTGCAAGGTCCAGAGGGCATCCCTAAGATGTTCATTAATGTTTTGTATGGTAAGGGGTTTCTGGCTTTATAGAGAACTTTCGGCCCTATTGGGGGGTTCTCCTCTGTCTTTACTGTGACAATTTGGAAGAGCGGTCTCAACGCCTCATCGAGCTTCTTAGCTGAAACTATATCCCCCCCTCTCAACGCCTTCACAAACTCAACGATAGCCGCTGGGGCTATGTTAGATGCTACCGAGATGACCCCACTTGCCCTGATGGCTGAAGAAGACATGAGCTCATATGTTTTATCATCGTCACCTGAGAGAATATCAAAATCGGGTCCGCACAGGCTCCTTATCAACTTTGTATTCTCCAGATCGCCCGTAGCTTCCTTAACTGCCCCCACACCAGGAAATTTTGAGTGGAGGATGGCTAAGTCTTGGGGTAGTAACTGGGTTCCTGTCCGGCCTGGAATTATGTATGGGATTATCTTTATTTGCGGGAAACGCCTCGCCAAAGGCTCTATATATTCACGCCTTATCTCGAGGGAGCTAGGTCCATTGTAGTATGGGTCCACGAGAAGGAAGGATTCTATGCCACATTTTACTGCGTGATCTGTAGCTTTCAAGGTTTCATCCGTGCAATTGCTCCCGGTGCCCGCTATTGTCTCTCCCATCCCATCCGCATACTCATAAATCCGCTCGATCACGGTGTTATGCTCCTGCCAGCTTAGAGTCGGGCTCTCTCCGGTAGTGCCTACAGCCACTATGCCCGCCACTCCATTCTCAAGCTGGAACTGGACAAGTTGTTTTAGGCTTTCATAGTCAACCTTGAAGTTTCTCTTCATTGGGGTAATTAAAGCCGTGTAGCAGCCACTGAACAATCTAACCACAACACCCATTACTGAATTGAGATATTTAGAAGTTGCTTCTCTTTCAGGTTTCTCGCAAAAAATGTGGGGAAATTTGGCCTACGCGTTTAGCGTAAAGTAGATAAAAAATAAAAAGGTGATGTGTGGAAATAGGCTGCCCTCTTGGCAGCTTATGGAGGACAGTGCACCTCCCTTTGGCTCGTAGTATTATCTTCTGTCCTAGAATTTACTGTTTAGGTAGGCTTTTACTTCTTGGTTTTCTTCTTCTCTTCCTTCTTAGCTGGTTGAGCCAAGAAATCGCCTCCTACTATTTTTGATAAAGCGTGAACATCCTAATAAATTCATGCATGTGGATAATTCTAGACGGCAATGCTGCCACTCTCAACAATTCTAAGCCTGAAAAGGTTTATACTTAACCGCGATGAATTGTCTCCGAACAGAAATGGGCATCCTTAGATTTGCTCTACCGAAGGGGCACCTCTGGGCTCGAGTTAAGGATCTTCTTGATCAAGCAGGATACGGGTTACGCGTAAAAGATGAAAGGTCATATCTGGTAGGCTCCAACGACCCTGAGCTAGAGTTGAGAATTCACCGTGCTCAGAACATCAGCCCACTGGTGGAGGAAGGAAGATACGATATAGGCATCACCGGGTATGACTGGGTGGTTGAGCACAATGCCGACGTAGAGGAACTCCTAGACTTAGGGGTTGGGAAAGTAGACATAATTGCCGCAGTACCTCAACGGTACGAACTTGAGGGGCTTGGTGAAAACGAGGCTCTAGGTAGGTTTATCCAGAAGATTAAAGAAGAGGGCAAGGAGAGAATTATAGCTGCCTCAGAGTATGAGAATATCACCGCCAACTTCTGCCGGAGAAGGTTTGGGGCATTTCCATATAAATTTATCCGCTCATATGGGGCGACTGAGACCTTTATCGGGGCTGCAGACCTGATCGTCGACTGCACAGAGACTGGAGCGACCCTCCAAGCTAATGGGTGGCAGGTGATCTCCAAAATATTCAGTTCAACCGCTAGGCTTATAGCGAATAGGCAGAGCCTGAGAGACGACTGGAAGAGAGAGAAGATTGAAGGCGTTGTAGAGCTGGTGAAGGGGGCTATGGCTGCGAGGGGAATGAAGCTTATCAAGATGAACGTAAGCGCAGACGCCTTAGAGGGTGTGTTAAGTATACTCCCATCCATGAAGAGCCCTACTATTTCTAGGCTGGCGGGTGGCGGGGATGCTGGGTATGCCGTGGAAGTTGCCGTCAGCGATGAACAAGTGTTACACTTGATACCGACATTAAAGAGGAAGGGCGCGACAGATATTCTAGAGATAGACATAAAGAAGGTAGTCCGATAGCTGGAAAGATGTCTAAAATTCCTCTACGCCTTTAAATTTGTTGGAGCCTTACCCATACTTGGGTGGTCTTAATGTTGAAGGCATTCATTCTGATAAGGGTCGGGGAGCGGAAGGCTTACTCGGCAGCTTACTACAAGGAAGTGTTCAGTAAAATTAAGGGGGTGGAGGAGGTGCATGTCCTTTTCGGTCAATATGACTTCATCTTGAAGATTCAAGCTGAGAACGTCGATGCTCTGGCTCAAATTGTCGATAACGAGATACGGATTATACCCGGTGTACACTCAACCGAAACCTTCATAGCCTACTAAACATTTTCCTGGTGTTTTTCGACCTTAAAATCTAGGTCTTCTCTTTTTAGTGATTCCTCGGAGAGAATCAGCCTCACAGTTCAAGAATAGCACTTTTCCTCGAAGCTTGCCGTCCAAAAGTTTTGTAGAGTTTAAGGTGGGATATAGCTTACAGTTTAAACTACGCTCTTTTCTCTCCGTCAATTCGAAGATTTTATTATGGTGCGGCTGCCGGGATTTGAACCCGGGTTAGAGGCTTGGAGGGCCCCTGTCCTAGGCCACGCTAGACCACAGCCGCACACAGGCTATTTATCCACACCACCTAGGTTTGAGGCTTCGCTGGCTGATAGTTCTATTGCTTATCAGTAAGGCTGAGGCTGTAAACGTTATAAAGGTTAGGGGGCTAAAAATCTTCAAGACTATCATTAACCATCTCATCTTTTTAAGCTCCTTCATCTATTAATTTTATTCCTTTTGAGTGACTAGTTAAGTGAGGCTACGTACGCGGAGTGAGAGTTTTGGGCAAAATGAAGTGGGAAGAGAAACAGGTAGATTATTACGCTGTTCTATGAGTTTCAGAGTTTAGAAAACTGGGTGAAGCTGTAACTTCGAGTTAGATCTGGTATAAGAGATCCAAAGTTTGGAAAAAGAAAAACTTGGCTATGATCTTTAGCCCTCAGTCTCATTCTTTAACTTGCGACAATCTAAACCTCTTATCTTAAGAATGGTTGTTTTTTCAAGCTACCCAGCAGGGAAGACACATTACACAGGCAGCGTCGATCTCCTAAGTTCTCAGCACGTTCTAAGTTAATAAATTGAGCAGATGGTAGGTTGCGAGGGCAAGTCCCATCGCCAAAGTTAACGCGATAGGCAGACCTGGGAAGATCGTCCTTTTCTCCAACTGTTTAAAGGTGAGGTAGGCTCCGAGCAGCAAGCCCAACATGCCTGTGAGAAATGGTGTAACCCCTAAGGCAAGATAAATGTGAGATATTAGCATAGAGTAGAAGACAAGGTCGCCTAGTCCTATTGATAAGTCTCCGAATGGCATCATCAACCCTTTCACTGCCCTGTCTCCTCTAATGGAGACCATCTTGCCCAGAGGGCCCTTAAACACAGCGAAAACATCATATGCCGCTAGGGCGAGGAGCACCGTGAAAGCGGTAAGAGTTGTTGATGAGAAACCTAACAACGCCCCCAAAGAAGATCCAGCGAGTAACATTGTAACCAGCCTTAACCTCTTGCTCCCAAATACTCCTCCATAAACCACTGAGGCAACCGACATAGAAGTAGCGATTGCCAGGGATAGAAGATAAAACTCCGACCCGAACAGTCCTAAAGCCCAGAATGCAACTGGCAAGTAGACTGAGGCTAAGATGAAACCTACCGCTGAATAGGCAAGCGTGACAAGCGCAGTCAGGGCTCTTCCATAACCACTCTTAGCCAAGAAGTAGAGGAGTGTACCAGCCATGCCTACCGCCAGAACTAGATACAAAGCGTTGGCGAGGAAACCCAACCCCTCTTGGGGAAATATCCAAACAGTGGATGCTGATGTGCCGTACGCAAGCCTCAAGGCGGCTGCTAAACCTGTAGAAAGTAATGACACAAAGATTACTGGAATCAGATGGTGGGGCCTAGCTTTAAAGGATTTCAGCCTTAAACTCTCCTCTCGAGGCCCCGAGGCCGACAAGGCATCTCCCACGAAATATTCCCTCTCCCAATTTATTAGCGTGTAAATATTTGCTGCGTAGCGAGAACGTTACGCCTACGCTTTAAACTAACAATAAGGCGAACAAGTATTTAACTGGAAGATTCTCTTTTTAGAAGCCCCTCGCCCGTCTTCTAACTTTCAGCGTCCCGAAAGCCACAGAAAACTTTCCCATCAAAAATGTGCATCTGGGGGTTATTTCAAAATCTGCTGGGGAAGGTTGAAATCCGCAACCGTCATGGCTAAAAGTGGCAATATGGAAAATGAAAGAGGCAAGTTCTGAGGGCACTAAGCCCGAAAACTTGTCCTCCTCACGTTTTCCCATAACATACTCTGACAAGAAGGGCAGAATGTGGAGTTTTTACCGTCTACCATCTCAACGCTGTTTGAGAAGCACATCACACATCGAGGGTTGGTGCAGTGTTTAATCCCGAAAGTGTGACCCAACTCATGAGTTACCTCCTTCACGACTCTAGCAACGAATAGGAAGCAATCCTCCACATGGTAGAACTCAGGCCGGAGCCGGTAAGTAGAGACAACCGCAAACCGTCCGGGGCATTGAGCCTGCCCAAAGATGAAATTCAGTCTTCCCGCATAGATGTCTACGCACAGTAGGGCAAGGACCCTGTCCGCCCCTCCCAGAGGTTTTACCGTTTTAGACAGTCGCTCTAAGATGACCTCCGCATTATACTGTCGTCTTACCTCATTATAGGCAGCTTGGAGAAGCTGAGTTTCACCTCGGCTCCTTACGACTCTGCATACTCCAAATACGCTCTCAAGGTTGGCTAAGACCCTGTTAATAACTTCCTCCTCGACCTCTCCTATCTGAAGTAGGTGAATCGTCAAATGCTCTAAGAGTCTGAAGCCTTGATTATTGGATGCCATTTTAGACCATTTTTGGTAGGCTATCTAGAGGCTAAGGCGTAGGGCCTACTGTTGGAGGGAAGAGGTAGGGAAGAAGGACTATCAAGACAGCCACGACAACCATAGGTATTAGCGTCATAAGCATAGTATATCTCTGCCTCTTCTTCCTCTTATCTATTTCAAGCTCGCATCTCTGACTGCAGATTGGAGGGTCCTTATCCGCCGGCACCGAGATTCCGCATACCACACAATGGCGATGTTTCTCTACCATGAGAGATTTCCAGCCTGGGCTTAACACTCGCATTTGTAGGTCTACTGGGTTTTATAAAAAGTTTGAGTAAAGAAGGGGTTAAAGAAGCTGAGATCTAGTTTGCACAAGCCTTGGCTATGTGATAGTTTCTTTCTCATTCCAACAAGTTGGTGGAGTTTGATGGCTAAGAGCCATGAGTGCGAGGTGAATTATGCTGAAGATGGATGGTTTAAAACTCTAGTGCTGGACAGGCTTTAGTGTAATGGATAATATGTCAGTCTTGAGTCTCATGTGTGAGTGTTCATTAACTCTATTTAAGGGTCGCTACAATTATAACTTGTAGCTGTCGTTCGCTGAAGGCGCCAACGCTTTCAACCCTACCTCTCTCTCCACCCACTCCGCCAGTTCCATGCAGTTCTCTGGGCTACCGTGCACAGTGTAAACGGTTGGATTCCCTTTGGCTTCCTTAAGCAGAGCCTCCAGTTCTTTCCTCCCACAATGAGATGTGAAGTCGAACCTCTCAACCTCAGCCTCCACTGTCTTCGCCTTCCCTCCGATGAAGACTTTTCTCTCCTCAAGTAGAACCCTGCCGGGAGTTCCTGGGATCTGGAAGCTCACAAGAAATATGGCGTTCTGTTTCTTGTTCGCAACTTTTTCTATGTAGAAGGCTGCAGCCCCTCCTTTCAGCATACCTGCCGGAGAGACTATCACACCCGGCGACTTCACAACCTCCTTTCGCTCCCGCCAGCCTGAGACCCACCTCGCACCTTCTAGGGCTCTTCGGAGGAGGTTATGGTTCTTGAAGTATTGGGGATACTGAAGCATAATCTCATTGACCTTTAGTGCCATTCCGTCCATCACCACCGGGTACTCAAACTTGTGAGCGGCTAGTATACATAGAATCTCCTGTGAACGTCCAACCGAGAAAGCTGGAACGAGCACAGTTCCACCTCTCTCCACAACCTCTCTAGCGCGGGCTACAAAAAGTTTCTCCAGCTGGGAGCGTTCAGGATGGTCTTCGTTGACATAGGTCGCCTCGATTATTAGGTGGCTGAGTTCTCCGTAATCTGTTGAGGCTCTAGACAGCAGTTGCGTGTCCACGGTATTTATGTCGCCAGTATAGGCTAAGCGTTTGCCTCCTCCAAGATCTAAGAGTAACTGCGCGCTGCCGGGGATGTGGCCTGCATCCAAAAACCCAACTTTAATATCGCCGATTTGACATTCGTCGCTGTAGGAGACATTTACCCTGCACTGCATCATGGTGTCAACTTCAAGGTACTCATAGGGAAGGTAGTAGCCTGAAAGGTTGATGAGGTCGCTTAGGAGGATTTTGGTAAGTTCGAAGGTTAGGCTTGTGGCGTAGACTGGTGTTTTTCCTCTGACATGGAAGATCGGTATTCCGCCGCTGTGGTCAAGGTGAGCGTGGGTTAGAACTATTGCGTTGACCTCTTTTGGTGGTATATGTATGGGGAAGCCTGGCTCGTAGTTCATTGCTATGCCGTAGTCTAGAAGGATCTGAGTTTTACCACTACTCACTGCCACAGCAGATCTTCCAACTTCCTTAGTTCCACCTAGAAACCTCAGCTTGGCTGAGGATCCAGCATTTGAATCAGCCGACACACATACTACCCTATTTCCAAATACCATGCCTGCATAGAAGCTATTAGACGCATTTTATAGCTGAGGCTGTTAAAAAAGTTTCTTTCAAACATAAATGTCTATCCGTCGTTCAGCTACATCTTTTCAGGCGCATCAATCCCCAGTATGCTGAGAGCGTTACCAAGCACTGTACGGGTCGCCTCGACGAGCTTCATGCGGGCGTCTCTCAGACCTTGAACCCCAGCTTGGATGACCGGTAGTGTGTCATAGAATATGTTGAATACGGCGGCTAAATCATTTGCATACTCAGCTAAAGCCTCTGGCTTCAATTCATCCGCCGCCTCAATAAACACTTCTGGGAACAAGGCGAGTTTAAGTATCAATCTTTTTTCTAGGGGGTGACTTAAAAGCGAGAAGTCTGGCTGAGTAGGTTTGAAATCTGCCTTTCGAAGGATGCTAGAAGCTCTAGTGTACGCGTACTGGATGAATGGGCCGCTATTGACTTCAAAGTTTACCACCTTATCCCAAGTGAAGGTCACAGTCTTTAGGGCGGAGATGCTGAGCATCGCGTATTTGACGGCGCCTATGCCTACAACCTTTGCAACATGGGTTTTCTCTACGTCTGAGAGGGTTGGGTTCCTACTGCTAACCTCGTTATGAGCTATAGACTGGGCTTCCTCCATCACTTCGTCAAATGTAACGAACCGTCCTCTACGGCGTGACATTTTGTAGTCGGGGAGTTTAACCAGCTCATAAGCATAGTGCACTAAATTATCCAATACAGCCTCCAAGCCTAGTAGGTAGAGGGCTATCTTCAACTGTATTTGAGCTAGCCTCTGGTCAGCTCCAATCACATTCACCACTACGTCAGCCCACTTGAACTTTCTTAGATGATAGGCTATGTCGCGGGTTATGTACAAGGTAGTTCTGTCGCTCCGAGTCAGCGTCAGAGGCGGTATCTCACTTGAGACACCCCAAGAAAATCTATCCTTTATGCCAAGCCTCTCAGCAGCTCGATCTACATCAATAATGAGCGCGCCCTCCTTACGTATGGCAAACGGTGTTTCAGCAAGTCTGCGAATTACTTCTTTAACTTCGCCGCTCCAAACTAGGTCGCTCTCCCAGTCCATACTGTCGAAGTTTATGCCTGCCATGGCCAGTGTTTCTTTAAAGCCGAGGAGGCAGCTCTCTACAATCTCTCGGAAGAGTCTCTTAACCTCTGGGTCGCCCAACTCGTAGAGTTTGATCAGGTTCCCAATGGTTCTCTCCGGGTTTTCATCCGCATTGACTCCTTCGACGATCTTCAGGAAGGTTTGTTGGTCGTATCGCTCAACCTCCGCCGCGATGCCGACGTACTCGTCGAGTTTTCGTTGAGTATTCTCAAGTTCTTCACCCTCTACACGCCTGTCTTGGAGTTCTTTCAATTTTGCTCTGAGGGAGCGGATGGTGACGGCGCAGTTTGTCGCGGCGTAGATGAAACCTATCCAAATGTCAGGTTTTCCTTTGATTTCTGGTTCGCCCAGAAGCTTGTATCCATAGGCAACTATTGCCACCTGTCTCCCCATGTCGTCGATATAGAAGTGTCTCCTGACTGTGTGACCCCTACCCTTCAGAATTCTCGCCAGCGCATCGCCAAGAATGGCGTTCCTAGCGGTTCCTATATGTAGAGGACCGCTGGGGTTAGCACTCGTGTGCTCGATTATGATCCTTTTAGGTTCGTCGGTCTTTAAAAGTCCATAGTCAGCCCCGTAGTATTCTACTGCCCTGACCATTTCTCGGCTGAGTACTCCATAGTCAGCGTAGAAGTTCAGGTACCCATTCAAGGCTTCAACTTTGCTCACCATCTCGAATCGCTCAGTGGAGATTTTCTTTGCCAGCGTCTCAGCGAGGCTTTTCGGGGGTTCTTTCGTAAGCTTGGCAAGCTCGAAACAGATGGGTGACGACAAGTCTCCATACTGTGGTGATGGAGGTGGAGAAACCATTGATTTCGGGAGTTCCAGCTGGGTGGCGTACTCTTTGATAGCCTCTCTCAAAGCAGATTCGCACTCTGCTCTGAAGACTCCAAAGATATTCGACCTAACCAGCTCACGCCCACCGCCTAGGGGGTGTGTCCATAATCCGTGTGGGTAATAAGACGGGTAAGATATTTAACCATTTTATGGGATAACGGCGGTGGTATAGTCGTGGGGTATTGCAGTCTCATCAAACGGTTCGGTTATATTTAACTACACCTTTTATGATTTCTAAGTTGGAGATGTCAAGGTTGTTGTCTGCTTCGTTGCTCACTGCGAGGAGGCTGAAGAAGCTCCTCTTCATTACTGCTCTAATCTACTTTACATCGTTCGCCTCGGGGTATTATACCAGCTACATAGCAAGTGTAGGTGAGGTTTCATCAATTAGCGTCGTATCTGATGAGATCTTAGATGAGCTAATAAATACGGTCTTAACTCAACCCCCATTTACCACGGTGGTTGAAGCGCTCCAGAATAGGGATCTCGCCTCCGCAATTCTACTAACCTTCACCGTGAATCTCGCGGGGGGCGCCTTCCTGACTACAACCTTGATCGGCGTGATACCAGTACTGGGAGTGGTCGCCCCTTCGCTTGTAGCCTTCTACCGCAGTTTCTTAGTCGGTCTCTTATACTACGGCCTGTTGAACTCTTCACCGGCTACCGCTGCTGTGGCTGTAGGCACGGCAGTATTAGAACTTGGCGCCTACGTGTTCTCGACGGCAGCAGGTACCAACATAGCCCTATCAATACTCTTCCCAAGAAGGCATAACACCGAAAGTAGAAAGGCTGCATTCAAAGAGGCATGGAAAGATGCAGGTCGGCTGTTCATAATAGTGGTTATACTCTTAACGCTAGGCGCTGTGTGGGAGATGACTGGTCTATACCTGTTAATCCACTAGGGAGCATGTAACCATTAAATTGTCATGATTTGTCTGTGCCTGTATGGCCATCTCCACCATGCGTGGTAGTATAATCACACTGCCACAGAGGAAACGTTCGCCATATTGAACCTTCCTCTTTCTAGATCTACCAATCGTTACAGTCATGTACGCTATTTCACGTTCTAGTTACACTCCTACTTTCGGCTGAATCCCTTGACGGTAATCATAATCTTCCGTTACTCAAGATGACAGGCCTCGTGACTTGGCAACCTAAAAATTAATACTCTAACCGCTATTCAATAAAGGTGAAAATCTACTCGTCGCCCACTGCCTTCAGTCTATATTCTAAACTTCCAGCTCCTAGTTTTTCGGCAGTCCGTATATGAATGAGACTATTAGTTCCGTTAATTTTCCCAAGTAGGTCTGGGGGGCTTACCGCAGGTAGACTTGGGAAGAGGGGAGCTTGATCTACAATGTCGAGTGAGGCTTTGTCTATCGCCACAGGGTCTAGAGAAGCCAGCACTCCTACATCCCAGGTGAGAGGTTGGCCAGCTGGTGTGCAGCAGTCACATTGTGGTGTTACATCTTGGATAAAGTTAAGGTATCCGACCCTCAACTTGTTGAGGGCAGTTATGACCCCGTAAGCCGCGTGGGCCATATATACTTGGAACTTCTCCTTTGCCCCCTTAGGCCAGTAAAGAGCACTTTGAGGACATTTGAAGAGGCACTCGCTGCAATACATACACTTCTGAAGGTTGCGGGAAGGCATACCTCCCTTTAAAGTCAAGGCTTGGAAAGGGCATACATCGACGCAGACTCCGCAGGCGTTGCACTTAGCTTCATCTAAGGTTGGTGGGTTCATTGCATGTTGAGCCGCCTTTCCCTCCTTCGTTGTGCATCCCATAGCCAAGTTCTTAATGGCACCACCCACCCCACTCAAGACATGGCCTTTAAAATGTGAGAGGACAACTAGGGCGTCTGCTTTTAGTATGGCTGAAGCCACTTTTACATCTTTCAAGGTGCAACCATCTACTCTCTTCTCGATTTTGACAGGTGTACCGTCATATCCCTTATCCCCGTCTGCTATGATTATTGGAGCTCCCATGGTCTCCGCGGTGAAGCCGTTAAATGCGGCAGTTTCTAGATAGTCGCGAGCGGTAAAGCGCCCTTTAGGGTATAGTGCGGTGGTGTCTGTGACGAACGGTATGCCTCCTGCTTCTTTGATTAACTCAACTATCTTGCGTGCGAATGATGGTCTCAAATAAGTAATGTTACCTTTCTCGCCCATGTGTACCTTAACTGCTACAGAGCCACCTTTAGGGATGATGCTTGCAAGACCGGAGCTTAGGAAGAGTTTCTCCAAACCTTCAAGAACATCTTTCGCCCTATTGTAATCTTGGAAAAAAACTTCAGACATAACGTTACTCCCACATGACATCAGAGCTCTTACCGCTGTACATCTTAGGATTTTAGAGCCGCACAAAAGCTTTTCCTATAAGGGCTTTTTTTGACCTGTGGCTTCGTCGAAATAGGCTGTGGGTAGGCAGGAAAATTGGGAAATATGCTAGTCTTACGATGATGCCTCCGCATGCTTTCACCACTTCACCGGGCACTCGATCTACTATCAACCTAATCTTAGCAAGTCAACACTTTACAGTGAGATTATCTCTTGAGGAGGCTTATGAGCAATGTGTGTTCGCTCTTCGCTACAGGCGGGGAAGCCTTAATAAATGGTCACCGCATTTCTATGCAAGCATAGGTGTAGAAAGATGCCTAACTGGGGGTACTCAATTACAGGACTCGACCCTAACAAAACTGCCATAGCTAGTGGAAGAGACTTGAAGATCTCCCCTAAGGCAGCTCGAGAGATCTGCGCCACCATCAGGCAGATGAGGTTGAAAGATGCGGAGGCTTTTCTAGCTGATGTTATAGAAAAGAGGAGACCTGTACCTTTTAAACACCATAACAAGGAGGTACCCCACCGCCGCGGACTCCAGGGCTGGTATGCGGGTAGGTATCCTGTCAAAGCAGCTCGAGAACTCCTGAAACTTCTGAAGAGCTTAGAGGCTAACGCTGGAGAGAAGGATCTCGAAATTGAGAGTTTAAAGATAATTCACGCGGCAGCCCAGAGGGGAATGAAGATAAGGAAGGTTGTCCCTAGAGCTTTTGGGAGGTCGTCTGTTCACGCTCGAGAGCTGGTTCACATAGAGCTCGCAGTAGCAAAAGTGTAGAATATACGCGGGCATCTAAATTGGCTTAGCGCGGGGCGCTCTGCCTGTCCAGTGGAAACCTCCTTTGTCCGCTTTTTCCCCAAGTTTCCAGCTGGACAGTTTAGTGTTCGGGGATGAAACAGTTATCCTTGCATTAAGGTTACCTAACGGTTTTTAGGAGATCAATAAGATTAATATAATCCATAGATCAATTGAATCGGGTTCGCAAGCCACGAGGAAGGTAAATGTCGGCGATAAAGCAGATAGTTTCAGAGTCGTGGAGGAGGGCATCAGTAGACGAGTTCCTCCAGAAGGAGCTAGCTAAGGCTGGCTATGGAGGTGTGGAGATCACTAAGGTTCCTCTGGGAACTAGGCTGACGATCTATGCTGTCAGGCCGAGTATGGTCATAGGGCGGGGAGGCGTGGGAATTAAAAACCTATCCAAGAGGCTTGAGGATGAGTATAAGCTATTCAACCCTCAGATCGCCGTGGTGGAAGTTCCAGTTCCTGAACTCAACCCGCACATAATGGCAGCCAAGATAGCCTCAGCCTTGGAGAGAGGAATTCACTTTCGGAGAACCTGCCACTGGGCTCTCAACAGCATCATGAAAGCGGGCGCTCTAGGCGCTGAGATAATCATATCGGGTAAACTAAGCAGCGAGAGGGCTAGACATGAGAAGTTCAAGGCTGGATACATACCCAAAGTTGGAGATCCAGTCCTGAACAACCTGAAGAGAGCTGTCCTATACATCCAACTTCCACGCGGACTCTTCGGCATAAAGGTTGTAATTGTGCCTCCTGAGTACAAATCTCCTGACATAGTGGAGATAAAGGAGGTGGCGCCCGAAGTAGTTGAAACCCCCAAGGAGACAGCACCCGCTGAAGTTTCTTCATCTCAAGGAGGGAGTTCAATGTCTCCAGAGAAGGCTGGAGGGGGGGCAGAGATTGGCGCTAAAGAAGATTTGGAGGGGTCTGATGAGGTTGCTGAAGGGGTTGGGGAGGTGTCTGGGTAGTGGCTATCCTTAGAATGAAAGAGATACGGGCTATGAGTTCAGAAAAGCTGAATGCAAAGCTTTCAGAGTTGAGGGTTGAGTTGATGAAGTTGAAGACAATGGTGAAGGCTGGGGGTAGAGTGGAGAACCCAGGTCGAATAAGAGCTATCAAGAAGACGTTGGCTCGCATATTGACGGTGATGAACGAGGAGAAATCAGTGAGGCATTCCGCGAAGAGGAGGCGTCTCAAGGAGTGAGTCGTCCATCCCCGAAAGATATACTTAGACGTGAACTGATTGGGTTAGACACTGTGGTGGTAAAGGATACCTGTAAAGACAGGGAGTCACTCGCAGGTAAGGTTGTGGATGAAACCAGAAATATGATTACGATACTTCAAGAGGGGCGGTTTAAGAAGATCCCTAAGGCAGGGTCGATCTTCAGGTTTAAGTTGCCAAGTGGAGACCTCGTCGATGTAGATGGGAATAAGATAATTGGGAGGCTGGAGGATAGGGTGAAGAGGAGGACTGGTAGACGATGGTGAAACTCAAAGGTATAGGGCTTGGGATACCCGCTCTAACCTCAGAGAATTGTGGCGATCGCAACTGTCCCTTCCATGGTCTCTTAACCGTTAGAAGGCGCATGCTGGAGGGGGAAGTAGTAAGCGCCAAAATGCAGAATACTGTCATCGTCCGAAGAGATTACACTCACTATATACCCAAGTATATGCGGTATGAGCGGCGTAGGAGTAGGATCCCTGCCCACAATCCACCATGCATCGCCGCGAAGGAGGGGGACACCGTGAAGATTGCTGAGTGTAGACCTTTAAGCAAGACTGTCTCTTTCGTAGTCGTTGAGAAGGTAAAAAGGGAGGGGAAAGAATAGATGCCTGGCCCTAAGACCAGAGCCGTCAGCGCCAAAGGGCTCGTCGAGTATAGACCCAGAATCTCGAGAGGTCTCCCCACTGGCGCAGTGATAAACTGCGCAGACAATACAGGCGCTAAGAAGCTTAGGATAGTTCAGGTAGTGGGGTATAAAGGTAGATTAAGAAGGGTTCCTTCGGCTAAGATTGGTGATATGCTCTTAACCTCCGTGAGGAAAGGGTCGCCAGACCTCAAGAGGCAGATTCTCCCCGCGGTGCTCATCCGCCAGAAGATGCCATTCAGGAGGGCTGATGGGACTGTCCTCCAGTTTGAGGATAATGCAGCTGTCATTATGACGCCCGAAGGGGAGCTGAAGGGGACTGAGATCCGTGGCCCAGTTGCCCGCGAAGCCGCGGAGAGGTGGCCTAGGGTAGCTAGTCTCTCCAGCATAATAATTTAGGTGAAACGAGGTGCACCAGTAAATTTGTTGAGCTCATCTAAACCTTCGAAACAAAGGAAGGCACACTTCACGGCTCCATTACATAGAAGGTACAAGTCTTTAGCAGCGCCTCTATCCCCGGAACTCCGTGTCAAGTATGACATGAGGTCGATCCCTGTTCGAAAGGGGGACACAGTCACGATCACGAGAGGCGACTACGCAGGCTTAGAGGGTAAGATCGCCAAGGTAGACCTCAAGAATTTTAGGATCACCATAGAGGGTGTCACCGGCGAGAAAGCCGATGGAACAAGTTTCTTAATCCCCATCCACCCGTCTAAAGTCTCCGTGACTAAACTGAACACTGAGGATAGATGGCGCAGGCTGAAACTTGAGGAAAGGAGTAGACTGGCTAAAGAGAAGCCAGTGGAAGAAAAAGCTGAAGCCGCCGAAGAAGTCGAGGAGGAGGCTATTGGAGAGGAACAGGCAGACACGGCTGAAGAGGAGGAGGGGAGAAAGGATTAATGGCTAATAAAGGTGGGGCGCGGCATAGCAAGAGGAAATCAGCCCCAGGCTTCTGGCCAATTCATAGAAAGGAGTTCGTCTGGATATCTAAACCACGAGCCGGGCCTCACGCTCGCGATAAATCGATTCCTCTTTTAACCATTCTAAGGGACATCCTTGGACTAGCCAGTAAGGAGAGAGAAGCAAGAGTCATCTTGGCGGATGGTAAAGTTAAGGTTAACGGCAGGGTTAGGTTCGATGAAAAGTTTCCAGTTGGACTTATGGATGTGGTAGAGATTGAAGGGGTTAAGAGGACTTATAGGCTAATCCCAAGTACTAAAAGGTTTCTCCAACTTCACCAGGTTGACGGAGAAGAGAAGACTTTCAGACTTGCCAAGTTAAGTGATTGTTCAATCATCAAACAGGGCGTCATTCAGCTGAGTCTTCATGACGGCAGCAACCTTGTTATTAAATCGGACGGCGCCCCTCCAACCAATGTCCAATATAAGCCCAATGATACCTTAAAGCTGAGCATACCTGGGGGTCAAATATTAGACTGTTTTAAGTTTGCTGAGGGGGCGTATGCCCTTATAACCGGGGGTAAAAACGTGGGGATAAGTGGCAATATTGTTAGTATAGCCAAAGTCTCACCCACGGCTAAACCTACCGTCAAGATCAGGAGCCCCAAAGGTGATGAATACAGCTCGACAGTAGATTACGTCTTCATTATAGGGCGAGATAAACCAGAGATATCCCTGCCAGGAGGCTGATCAATCTGAGTTCTACTGCGACAGTTGAGTATCGAAATCCGATGCAACGGCCGAGGATTGAGAAAGTCACCGTAAATATTGCCATTGGTAAATCTGGTGAGCCTTTAGAGAAGGCCTCTAAAATATTGGAGAGCTTGACTGGCCAAAAACCTTGCTATAGGTCGGCTAAGAAGACCATTAAAGATTTTGGCATTCGCAAGGGCGAGCCTATAGCCTGTATGGTAACGTTGAGAAAGCAAAGAGCGATGGAGTTTCTGAGTAAAGCTTTTGCAGCAGTTAGAAATAAGCTTCCAACCAGCTCCTTCGACAGGCTGGGAAATTTCGGCTTCGGCATCAGGGAACACATCGAGATCCCTGGGACTCGATATGACCCTGAGCTGGGCATAGTTGGGATGAATGTGTACGTAACCGTTAGCAGGCCTGGGCATCGGGTTAGGGAGAGGAAGAGGGCTAGGAGTCGAATCGGAGCTAAGCATTTCGTAAGCCCAACAGAGTCAGCCCGCCTCGTCAAAGAAATATTCGGGGTTGAGGTTGTTGGAGGTGGGTTTGAGTGAAACAGAAGCCTAAGAAAGTCAGAAAGTTTGGTAAGGGTAGCAGGTCTTGCAGGAGATGCGGCGCATACGGGCCCATAATCAGAAAGTTAGGTTTAAATCTCTGCCGTCAATGCTTCAGGGAGACTGCTGAGAAAATAGGCTTCAAGAAGTATAACTAACTGGTGAAAAAGATGACACAAACAGACCCACTCGCTGATGCCGTTACAACCCTAATGAATAACGAGTTTAGAAATAAGCGTGAATGCCTGATAACAAGGGCTTCTAAACTTATCGGGAACGTATTGAGAGTTATGCAGAAGAACGGCTATATTGGCGAGTTCGAGTTTATAGACGACGGGAGATCAGGTAAATTCCATGTACAACTCCTTGGAAGGATTAATAGGTGCGGAGTGGTGAAGCCTCGCTACTCCGTTAAGGTTGACAAACTCGAGTTCTTCGAGAAGAGGTATCTGCCATCTAGGGATATTGGTATACTTATACTCTCCACACCTCGGGGGGTAATCTCGCATCGAGATGCAAAGGCGATGAATGTGGGAGGCAAACTCTTAGCTTATGTAAGTTAAAGGGGCAGGGTAAATGGTTCGAGCCGATGTTGAAGAACGCTTCACAGCGATCCCACAGGGTGTAGATGTTGCGCTGGAAGGAAAATCGCTTAGAGTTAAAGGCCCCCTCGGCGAGATTACTAGAGACTTCTCTCATGCCCCTGTCGAGATAGTGGCCGCGGATGGAGGCGTATATGTTCGCAGTTACTGGGCTAGGAAAACTGAGAGAGCCCTAGTGGGGACTGTCGCGGCGCATGTAAAGAATATGATTAATGGTGTTACCAAAGGTTACACGTATAAACTTAAAGTGGTCTTCTCTCACTTCCCAGTCACCATAAAGGTCAATCCAGGTAAAGTCTTGATAGAGAACTTCATAGGTGAAAAGAGTCCTAGAACCGCTAGGATTATTGGTAACGCCAAGGTTACTGTTAAGGGCGACGATGTTATAGTTCAGGGTGTGAACCTCGAGGAGGTAAGTCAGACAGCAGCCAATATTGAAAGGGCTACAAAAATAAAGAAGAAGGACCCTCGTGTCTTTCTCGACGGGATCTACATATATGAGAGGGGGGAGGGAGCAGGTGGCGAAGGCTGAAGGCATTCAGGCGCGGCCCAAAAAAACAGTCTTTGAGGGTCTCCTAAAGTTGAGGGCTAAAATTAAGGCGAATAAACCCGACTTCATACGGCAGGAGAGCTGGCGTTACAGACGGGTTAAAAACCGTTGGAGGAGGCCTAAGGGCATAGACAGTAAAATGCGCCTTGAGAGGAAGGGTTGGCCAGCTTTACCGAAGGTTGGGTATAGAGTCCCAAAGGCTGCTAGAGGTCTCCATCCATCCGGCCTCTGCGAAGTTCTCGTATTCAATAGTGCGATCTTAGAGAGGCTTGACCCTAGTAAATATGCCATCCGAATAGCTGGCAATGTAGGCGCTAGGAAACGTCTGGAGATTCTGGAGGAGGCACGCAAGCGTGGCTTCACGGTTTTGAATCCTGGCAAGGCTGTCAAACCCACTGAGAAAGAAGGTGAAGTTAAGGCTGAGGCTGAAACCGCTGCAAAGTCAGAGGAAATCGAGGAGGAGGGGTAGTTTAGCTCTAATGGATTGGTTAGGGAGGTTTAACTGATGAGTTTGAGAAGCCAACGACGCCTGGCTGCCGATGTGCTCGGCGTGGGCTTAAACCGCGTTTGGATAGATCCTGAACAGCTCACTAATGTAGGCTCTGCAATAACTAGACAGGATATTCGAAGGCTCATAGGAAGCGGTATAATCAAAGCCCTGCCTGTTAAAGGTGTCAGTAGAGGTAGGGCTAGGGTGCTCAAAGATAAGCGGAAAGAAGGGCGACGTAGGGGGCTGGGGAGCAGAGAGGGGAATCAATATGCGCGCTCCCCGAAGAAAGATAAGTGGGTGGCTACCATTAGGGCCGTGAGAGACAGGTTGAAGGTTTTGAGAGAGTCCAAGGCTATTACTGATGCCACATACCACACGCTATACAAAATGGCTAAAGGCGGGGCTTTCAAGAGTGTGGCTAACCTCAACCAGCACATAAAGTCCGCAGGGCTAGTTAGGAGGAAGCAGAAATAGGGCGCATCTCGAACTATCGGCCACCCTTCAGAAGGCGGAGGGAAGGGAAGACCAACTATAGGAGGCGTATCAGCCTAATAAAATCACGTAAGCTAAGGCTGGTTATCCGTAACACTTTAGCCCATACAATTGTGCAGTTCGTGGAGGCTAAGCTGGGGGGAGATCTGATTCGCACGTCAGTTACCTCCAGAGAACTGGTGAGATGTTACGGATGGAAAGCTCCCTGTGGGAACCTACCTACCGCATATTTGACGGGCCTATTAGCTGGCAAGAAAGCGAAGAAGATAGGCTTGACTGAAGCGATACTAGATTTAGGCGTGGGAAAATTTCCGCCAAAGTCAAAGGTATATGGTGCTTTGAGGGGTGTTCTGGACGCGGGGGTAATCATCCCTCATAATGGGGAGGTGACCCCTGATGAGGCTCGAATTCGCGGTGAACACATAGCAAACTATTGGGAGAGTATAACTGACAGTGATACGCGGAATCGCCTCTTCTCCGGATATCTAAAGGCAGGTTTGACACCCGGAGATCTTCCGAAACACTTCGACGAAGTTAAGGCAAAAATAGAGAGTGAATAGGCTTGGGGATTGCAGAAGAGCAGTTATGGAGTCCAAGGACTAAACTTGGCAAGCTTGTCAACGAGGGTAAGATCACTTCTTTAGATGAGATCTTCGCCCAGGGATACCGTATCCAAGAGGCAGAGATAGTAGATAAACTTCTGCCCAACCTTAAGCAAGAGGTATTGAACATAAGTATCGTCCAGAAGCAGACTGACGCTGGGGAACATTCGAGGTTCAAGGTAATCGCGGTGGTTGGTAACGAAGATGGCTACGTTGGTGTGGGTACTAGTAAGTTGAAGCAAGTTCGAGACGCAATAGATAAGGCTGTTATGTATGCCAAATTGAACATAACACCTATAAGGCGAGGATGCGGGAGCTGGGAGTGTCGATGCGACCAACCTCACTCCCTCCCCTTCATAACAGTCGGTAAATGCGGAAGCGTCAAAGTTGAGCTGGTTCCAGGCCCTCGAGGGCTTGGGCTGGTGGCAAGCGAGGTTGCGACTATAATCCTTCGAATGGCGGGCATTAGTGACTGTTGGTCGAGGAGTTCAGGCTCCACCAATACAGTCTCCTCCCTAGCCTTCGCTGTTTATGACGCCCTGAGAAACACTTACCGCACAGCAACTCCGACCAACTGGAACAGGTGACTCGACGTCATGGAAGTAGCAAAGTGCCTTGCAGTAGTCAGGTTGAGAGGTACTGTAAACGTTAGGAAAGATGTAGATGATACTCTCTCCATGCTACATCTAAACCGCCCTCACCATGCTACTCTAGTCCCTTCTACAGCCCCTTATCTAGGAATGCTACAGCTTGTCAAGGATCATGTAACTTGGGGGGAGATCTCAAAGGATGTTTTATCCATGCTGCTGGCTGAAAAGTGTGAGCTGTCAGGCGGCCGAAAGTTAAGGGTGGAGGACCTCAAAAGATATGGATTTAAATCGGTAGACGAGTTGGCTCACGCTCTACACGAGCTTAAAATTAAATTGACTGATCTGCGGGATGTTAAGCCGGTTTTCCGTTTGCGCCCTCCCTCCGGAGGCTTCAAACGGTCGCTGAAGCGGGGCGTAGGTGAGTGTGGAGAGTTGGGTTATCGCGGAGAGAAGATAAACGACCTTATCAGGAGGATGCTTTAGGTGCCTCACAGGCTTAGAAAGGTTAGAAAGCAACGCGGTTCAAGAACGCACGGCTGGGGCCAAGTCGGCCAGCATCGTAAACATGGGATGAAAGGCGGAAGAGGGAAGAGTGGCCTACACAAGCACAAGTGGAGTTACACCGTGAAGTATGCTCCCGACCACTTCGGCAGGAGAGGTTTCTTCCCCCCAACCGGAATGGGGGCACTCTCGGTGATAAATGTGGGGGAGCTTGATCGATGCGTGGATAGGTGGGTTGCTGAGGGTAAGGCGAAACTTGAAGGTGACGTGTATCACGTAGACCTTGGCTCTCTGGGCTACGCTAAGCTTTTAGGTGAGGGGCAAGTCACCAAACCCATCATAGTCAAGACTCGGCTTTATTCAGAGCACGCAGCCTCAAAGATTGAGGCTGCCGGTGGTAAACTGGTAACTATAGAGTAGAGGGTCTCCTTCATTATGCCAAGTAGAGGTATAGCTGTTCTATCCAAGGTTGGGCGAATATTACCAGAGATAAAGAAACCAGAGCGCAAGGTCCCTTTCAGAGAGAAGCTGTTGTGGACCGGGTTAGTCCTCATAACCTTCCTCGTTATGTGTGAAATCCCTCTCTACGGCATCAACATCAGCGAGGGGACAGATCCTTTCAGGATGCTCAGAGTTATCTTCGCCTCCAGGAGAGGGAGTCTGATGGAGTTGGGGATAGGCCCCATAGTGACTGGTGGGCTTGTGTTACAACTCCTCGTCGGCTCGAAGATGATTCCTCTAGACTTCTCCAAGGCAGAAGATCGGGCTGCCTTCACTGCTATGAACAAGCTCTTCGCCATAATATTCACAGTCTTCGAATCCGTAGTATACCTTCTAGGGGGCGCTTTCGGTCAAGTAACCGCCACAGGTTTCTCGCTAATCCTAGCACAACTCATAGTGGTGGGCATACTGGTTATCTTAATGGATGAACTCATCCAGAAGGGTTGGGGCTTAGGCAGCGGCATCAGCCTATTCATAGCAGCTGGCGTTGCACAACAGGTTGCATGGATGTCTATTAGTCCTATACTAGGAACTGATGGCCACTTCTACGGCATCTTTCCAGCGTTGCCTGGGCTTATGGCAAGCGGAGGCCTAACTCTCGCTCTGTTCAGGCCTGGAAATAATCCAAGCCTCATTGGCTTACTCGCTACTTTTATCGTGTTCCTTGTCGTCATCTACTGTGAGGGGCTGAGGGTGGAGATTCCAATTGCGCATGCGCAGTATAGAGGATATAAGGGGATCTACCCTGTGAAGCTCTTCTACGTCTCCAATATACCTGTGATCCTAACTTCAGCCCTATTTGCAGACATCTACTTTGGTGCACAGATACTTTACACACGCCTCCAGACAGGTTTCCTAGTCGACATCTTAGGGAAGTTCGATGCCCAAGGTAACCCTGTCAGTGGGCTTGCATACTTCGTTACCTCTCCTCGAAGTTTGGAGGCAGTTGCAGCCGACCCTATAAGAGCCGTCGTCTACACGGCTGTAATGGTACTTATCTGCGCTGGTTTCGCCGTAACTTGGGTTCAGATAGGTGGCCTAGGCGCTGAGAAAGTGGCCAAACAGCTTATAGACGCGCGTATGCAAGTGCCAGGTTTCAGACGCTCGGAGAAGTCGATTGAAGAGCTTCTCAACCGGTATATCCCAGTGGTCACCGTGCTGGGGGGGAGTATAGTGGGGTTTATCGCGGCTGTAGCCGACTTTACCAATACCTTCGGTACTGGGACAGGTATGCTACTAACGACCAGTATAATGTGGCAGTATTACCAAATCCTAATGAGGGAACGTCTCGAGGAGATGTACCCGGGCATAGCCCGCCTTCTAGGAAAAGGATAAATTGACCAAGGGAAACTCTAAAAATGCCGAGATGAAGAGAACAATTGCTCTCGGGGTGCTGTGTTTAATAGTTAGGAAGCATGGTCTAAAGGCGAGATTGCTGTGAAGAGGCGAATAATAATCGTAGGAATACCGGGAGTAGGGAAGACAACGGTGATTGAAGAGTTCAGGAGACTTGCGGAAGACGACGGTCTCAAATGTAGAGTTATGAACTTCGGATCCGTCATGTTAGAGATAGCTAAGGACATCATAAAGGACAGGGATGAGATCCGTAAGGCGTCGATGGATATTCAGCACCAACTCCAAAGGAAAGCCGCTGAAACCATAGCACAAGAAGGCTCAGATGGCATAATAATAGTTGACACCCACGTTCTAATAGAAACAAATTCGGGCTATCTACCGGGTATACCTTATCATGTGCTCCAAGGCCTTAAACCAGACATGATAGCTCTAGTGGAAGCCTCGCCGGAGGAAATCTTATTCAGAAGGAGTAATGATAAAACTAGGAGAAGAGACAGTCTCTCCGCAGAGGAAGTTAAAGAACACCTCCAACTCTCGAGGGCCATGGTCTCTACTTGTGCAACCTTAGCTGGAATACCCTTCGGGATACTCGTGAACAAGACGGGTTGTCAACGGGAGGCTGCGGCGCAACTACTAGAGATGGTGAAAAACTAGGATAGGTGGATGTCGATATGGTTTTAGACTTCCTCACAGTCATACCTGCCTCCACATTCCTCATCCTCCTTGTAAGTATAAGTATATCATTAATATCTGGGACTCTAAACCGTAAATTCACTAACCCGGAGAAGATGAAAGAGTACAGAATTAAGAGTAGTGAGCTTAGAAAGCAGATCTCAGAGGCGCGCAAGAAGGGTGATAGGAAGGCATATGCACGTCTCATGAGGCAGCAGAAGGAGCTACTAAAAGAGTCCGGTGGACTCATGAAACAGCAATATAAAGTCATGTTCATACCAATGATCGGCTACCTTGGCATATTCTACGCACTCAGCGCCCTATTCTCCCAAGGTGGAGCCCCTGCAATCGTGGCCTACGCCCCATTCCCCATCCCTTGGTTTGACGGCTGGGCTACGGTCGGTCCTGATAGACTTGGGATAACATTCTACCAATGGTACATCCTTTGCGCCTTTGCAGTGAACACACCGATATACCGCCTCTTCAAGATAAGCATAGGCCAATAACGGCGAATCTTCAGATTCTACACGGCTTTCTCGAAAGATTTATTTTCACCTCCACTTAAGGTGGATAAACCTCGCTGGCAGTGTTGCGGATGGGGCGTTCAAGATGTCTAAGGAATGCAAGGGTTTGGTTGTCACCGTCAGTGGGCTACATGGAACTGGCAAGAGCACTTATGCCCAAGCCCTCGCTGAGAGCTTTGGGCTGCGACACATTTCGGCAGGTATGCTTTTTAGGCAGATCGCAGATGAGAGAGGTCTCTCTCTTCAGCAACTGAGTGATTTATCGGTGAAAGATAGCACGATAGATAGGCTTGTGGATGAGAGGGTGGAGAAAGAGGCTAGAGAAGGCTCAGTAGTGATTGACGGTCAACTTCCAGCTTGGATCGCTAGGCGATATGCCAACATCAAAATATTCCTCTCAGCTTCAGATAAGACGAGGTTTGAACGTATAGCTGCAAGGGATGGCATCTCGTTTAAAGAGGCTGAGGAGTTGACTAGGAGGAGGGAACTGCTGGAAAAGATTCGATACAAAAAACACTACAACATAAATATCGAAGATCTATCCATATATAATATCATTTTTGACACAGAGCTACTTCCCATGGAGTCAAATATCACAGTATTCAAAACAATTCTCAAAGAATATATTAATAACGTGAAGTTAGGAGGTAAGGATGCGAAATGACTCTCTACGATGTTGGGCGTATATGTGTGAAGAAGACAGGCAGGGAAGCAGGGGCGCGCTGCGTAGTCGTGGATGTAATAGACAAAAACTTCGTCTTAGTCTCAGGCCCTAAACATGTGACTGGTGTGAGACGGAGGAGAGTTAACGTCGACCATCTTGAGCCCACAAACCTCAAAGTAGAGATACCAAAGGGGGCGCAAGACGAAGTCATTGAAAAAGCTCTAAGAGAGGCCGGCTTAATAGAAGCATCTCCAAAGGAGACTGCAGAGACACGTAGAACAAAGAAGAAAACTACTAAAATGAAAGAGTCTCCAGCAAAGGGAGCGAAGGGCAAAGAGGACACTACTGCTGGAGAAGTAGTAGAAGAGTCCGGGAGGTGAGTAGTTCGCTCAGCGATCTCGCGGAGAGAATGATTGTAAAAGCCGAGTCGGCAACTGATCCAAGGTTTGGGCACTTCTACGATAAGCGTCCTCTCGTGGAACATATAAGATATGGGATTGTAAACGTGGACAAACCTTCAGGGCCATCCAGCCATGAGGTAACTGCGTGGGTTAAGAGGATACTGAACGTCAGCCATGCCGGCCACGGCGGAACCCTTGAGGATATAATTTCCAGGGAAATCCCGCTGTGACTGGTGTTCTCCCAGTCGCCCTTGAAGAGTCTACCAAGATTCTTCAGGCAATCTTGGTTGGAGGCAAAGAGTATGTCTGCGTTATGAAGCTTCACGGTGACGTAGAGGCTGAGAGGCTCTCGGAGATCTTCAAAGAGTTTGTGGGTGATGTGTACCAGCGGCCTCCTTTAAGGTCGTCGGTGAAGAGGAGAGTTAGAATACGAACCATATACTACAACCAGATCCTTGAGGTTGAAGGTCGAAATGTGCTCTTTAAAGTAGGCTGCCAGTCAGGTACCTATGTGAGGAAGATAGTGCATGATATTGGCGAGGCTTTGGGTGTAGGAGCACACATGGTCGAGCTTCGGAGGATTAGAGCTGGGCCCTTCACTCAAGACACACTTACAACTCTACAAGAGTTGACAGACGCAGTTGCCTCTTGGCGGGACAAGGGTGATGAACAAGTTATAAAGAGTCTTATTCAGCCGGTTGAGAAGGCTGTTGAGCTACTCCCTAAGATTGTAGTCAAGGATTCAGCTGTAGACGCCCTCTGCCACGGCGCGGAGTTGGCTCTCCCAGGCATAGTAAAGTTGAGCCCTGAGGTCAAGAGTGGGGACTTGGTTGCGGTCTTGACGTTAAAGGGCGAGTTAGTTGCTTTAGGTAAGGCGCTCATGCCAGCTCAGTCAATTCTGGAAGGCGAGAAAGGGCTTGCCGTGAAGACTGAGAGGGTCATAATGCGGGCTGGGACATACCCGAAGGCTTGGTAGAGGCAAAACAGATTTAACGCCCGCCTAGACTTATATCACAAAGCCACCACGCCGGAGTCGCCTAGCGGCATGGCGCAGTCTCCTCCTGTAGGGGGGCGGATGCCTGGAGTCCAAACGCCTCAAAGCCTGTGACCCTTCTGGGTCTCGAGGGTTCAAATCCCTCCTCCGGCGCCAAGCCTATTTTCCTGCCCAAACCTTATCTTAATGTTATTTTTGTAAAATGAACGAACTTGAATTTGGGGTTTTTTGTATGAAACGCCGTCAAGGGGGATTCCAATCTATATTGTGCCATTACCATGATAGAAAAATAAGCGCCGCGATTTTTCACCATATCTCCAGCGCTGGATGTTTCTGGCAATTTCGCTTTGCGCGGTATCCGTTTTTTAGTTGGCGGGATAGTTTTCTCTACCTTACCTTAGGCATTTCTCTAGCTATCTTTTGTCGCTTTGCTGTGTTTCTGGAAGTTTAATAGCCTTCGTTAGAGATGAAATTTGGTTTAACACAAATATGTCGAGTTCCCTCAGAATGTTGAGTATTTGAGTGTCTTTTATGTTATATATTGTTCGCTTTCCTTCGACCCGTCTATCTAGAATCCCGACCTGATATAAAACGTCGAGGTGTTTAGAGATTGTGGACTGGGATCTTCCAAAGAAGGGAATTATGTCGCAGACGCAACGTTCACCGTCCTTTAGAAGTTCCACTATCTCCAATCTGAGGGGGTCGGATAACGCGTTAAGAATTCGAACTCTGTAATCCAAAAGAATCTTCTCCCTGTTCATGGCTAGTTTCCCCTCAGTTCTGAAGCTTTCAATGCAGCCGCTTTAATCCTTTTAATTATCGCTTCTTCCTCTTCTGAGCAAACTGTCCAAGGTTTCTGAATTCTCCAAGTAATCTTGAGGCACATAGGCGGTTCAGGAAATGCTCCCTTGTCATAAAGTGTCCACTTCATGAACTGCGTAGGTTTCTCCTGATAGCAACACCGTACTGCTTCCCGTATAATTTCAGGTTTGCGCGCCAACATTACATCCTCTTCAAGTGCCAAGTTGACCAGAGTTATCTGTCTCCGAAACCTATCTATCGCCTCGAGAGGTATATTATAGAGGTAAGGCGTAGGCGCCACAGCACCAACTATAAACCTCTTACTATCAACGCCGTTATCAACCAGTGCTTGGAGTGTCTGTCCAGGGCTATGTCCAGCTGACTCTGCCCCACAAACAACTAGATATCTGATGTTTGTGTTTGCGATAACATTACAGATTATCTTCTCCACCCCAATATTCTCAGTCTGAAGATACCCTGCAAGGGCCGCACCGCTCTCAATTCCCGTGCGAACCAGCAATTCAAGCCAGGGGGTTATCTTTTCGTAGAATGTGTCTAGGAGCACGCAGACAGCAACAGGGGAATAATCATTGCCCCGCAGGAAGCACCCCTCTTCAGGCGGATATTCCGGCGGCGGTTTAACTTTCCTAATTTCATCCATTTAATCATCAGCCCTAGCCGAATAATCTAGTCTTCCATTACTGCTTTAATGATTAGCTCCTTTGCCCTTCTCACATCATCCTCTGAGACGTAACTCGCCAACCCCAAGTTTCTGCCAACATCTTCGTGCAACGCTTTCTTTTTCATGCCTATGTCTCTCACCAGTACGATATTTTTACTAACCTTAAAACCAGAGTTCTCAACAATTTTCTTACTGCACTCGAAGGAGCAACAATCAACAGTCACGATTTTCTTGGCCGTTCTGGTTTTCCCAAGGACAGAAAGCACATTCGTAGGAAGCCTGCCTAAACATCCGATGGCGGCTTTTCGTAGCCCCAACTCCTTAACTGCTTCAATACTCGCAAGAGCAGTTACTATGCCTGTGTTTGACATACCGCCAAAGCAGGCATAGATTACATTCTCATGCGTATTTTTCCCAGCAACCAGGTCTCTTTCGTTTCAGTCATATTGCTCAAGCTTCTCCTTTAGCAAGTTTTATTCTTATATGCACATATTCGCATATAGCGATATATTAAAATATCTCAAATATTATCCCTTGTTGAACGGAGTCAGCCAAGGGATGACTAGAGGCAGAGGAGGGGTAAGAATATTCTACTATTTAATCTAATCTTTGCTGGGCTTTATGCGTTAGAGGATTACATAGCCCTCCACACATTAACCTGTCTGGTTCCCGCCTTCCTCTTAGCTGGAGCGATAACCGCTTTCCTTTCGAGGGAGACCATACTTCGGTATATGGGTTCAACCGCTAAGAAAACAGTATCTTTTCCGCTAGCAGCCTTTGCAGGTATAGGTTTAGCCGTCTGCTCTTGTACAGTAATCCCAATAGCCAGCGGCTTATATCGTAGGGGCAGCAGTCTAGGGCCGGCCTTCATTCTACTCTGGACAGCGCCAGCGACCAACCTGCTAGCCCTAGTATATACGGGGGCAATACTCGGTTTGGATATAGCTGTTATGAGAATCGTCGCCGCCGTATCAACCGCATTCATTGTAGGCTTGATAATGACGTATGTCTTCAGGTCAGAAGAGAGAAAACGAACCGAAAAATTTGGCAATCCCTCGTCTTTAGTGAGATCTCAGATAACTAGTTCAAAGCATATGGTGCTCTTTATTATACTTATAGCTACGCTTCTTTTACCTAACTACCTTGGCGTAGGGAGACCCTATCTCCATAAGATTATCATCTTCCTTATACCTATGGTGATAACGTTTATTTACGCCTGGTTCAAGCTTGGTGTGTCTTCTGTTAAGGTGTGGCTTAAAGAGGCATTGTGGTTTGTCAGACTAATATTCCCACTGCTCTTGGTCGGCGTATTTATCATAGGAATTGTTGGTAAAATACTACCTGCGGAGTGGATTCAGACTTGGCTAGGTGGAAATACATTTCTCTCTACATTTCTGGCTTCACTGCTCGGGGCTCTAATCTATTTTGCAACGCTTACGGAAGCCCCGTTTGTGGATACGCTTATAAGTTTAGGAATGGGCAAGAGCCCTGCTCTGGCGCTTCTATTGGCTGGGCCTGGACTCAGCCTACCGAACATGATAGTGATCGTAAGAATATTTACAGCAAAGAAGGCACTAGTTTACATACTTACCACCATAGCGCTGGCTGCGATAACTGCTTTCATCATAGGCAGTATCCCTTTGGTCGTAAGGGTTTATATGCAAGAAAGTTAGGAGGTTGAAATATGGCAAAAGTAAAAATAGAAATCTTCGGCTCTGATCCGCCATGTGCCAAATGTAGGGCAGCAGTCAAGCTCTCCGAAGAGGTGGCTAAAGAGTTCGGCAACGCGGTTGAAGTAAAAGAGTATACTGTGTTCTCAGAAGAAGCTGATAAGTACAACGTAATGATCACGCCGAGCCTTGTGGTCAACGGTAGAGTTGTGACTTCAGGAAAAATCCCAAGTAGAGAAGAGTTGCTCAATGCTATAAGACAAGAGCTGAAAATAGGATAAGCTGACTTAATACCAAACACGAGTAAGGTTCTCACTAAATCAGCATACACAGACGTGCATAATCTGAACGCATATTACCCTCTATTCTCCGGCGCCACAAGAACTTTACATTGGCTAGGAGGTCGTTGAGCGGTGTCTATCTTCCAAAAGTTTACAGGTAAAAAGTAAAAGTAATCGCCTCCATATATTTCAAGGAAAGGGGACAAGTATAGAGCCACTAAAAACCAGATAAACTTCATGACAGAAGCCTTAATTCTAACAACGGTAACTTGCATCTTACAAGCACAGAATTTGCGTAGAACTTAACCGACTTACAGTCAACTTTGGTTGTTCAGAGTACATTTTTTAACATGCCTCATATTTAGTGAAGATAAGTTGGATAATTACAGCCGTGGCTTCATAGAAGGCGAAAGGATCGCCAAATTATCAGTTTTAACTCTGCTGGGCATTGGAGTAGTTGAGATTCTCGTCGGGCTGTTAAGTAAGAGTGTGGGTTTGGTTGCTGATGGAGTTGACTCTTTAGGCGACGCGGTTATATCTTTCATCGTCTGGCTCGGCTTAAGGTTGTCTATGAAGTCTCCAGACAAAAAGTTCCATTACGGCTACTTTAGGGTGGAGACCTTCTCCGCTCTGGTCACAGCTATAGCGATGGTGGGAGTTGCATCCTACATACTCTACCAAGCTTATCAAAGGTTTATTAACCCTCAAGAGCTCTTTTATCCTCACATCGCTTTGGCCACTATATTTGGGGCTGGATGTATCTCCCTATACCGTGCTTTCCAGATGAGGCGCATCTCACAAAAATACAATATGGTCTCACTTAAGGCTGGCGCATATAACTCGATTAAGGATGGCTCCGCGTCCTTCATTATTTTCGCCAGTCTCATCGCAGCATATCTAGGCTTCTACCAGATGGACGCAATTGGTGCTATGGTGATAGCCGGCTTCATCATCCAAATAGCGTACATGGCGATTAAGGAATCATCACTGGTTCTTGTGGACGCTTGCTACTGCCCAGATCTCATTAACAAAATCAAGAGGGTCGTGGAGGGTGTCTACAAAGTTCAAGTTGAGAGCATAAAGTTGCGTAAGCTGGGGCCTTATCTTGCTGGTGAGATATGTATTATTGTGGACGGGAATCTTACTCTCTACAAGGTAGGTGAGTTGAAAGACGCCATAGAACGCGATTTGAGGCGGGAGATAGAGGGCATCAAGGGTCTCACAATAATTGCGAAACCCTACCCTACCGGCAAATAGAGACAATCAACTACTGAGTTTCAATAGAGTATCGAGTATCGTAAACGGCGTATTCTTCTACTCCAACTCCATTACCAGGTTGCTAAGCCCTTGGACGGCTACCTCAAGGAGCATCTTTCCTTTCTCCTCTGAGGCTTTTGTAGCATCACCGATGATGCCGGAGGTCATGTAGCGGCGTGGTTCCTTTATGACAATGTGGTCGGGGAACACGGGATGCTCAGCTACGAGCTTATCTGCCGCCACAAGGCTTCGGTTAATAGCAAGAACCATCGACGTCTCAATCTCCCCCGCGTGGAGATCTTTCTCATCCTCTATCAGACCTTTTAGCTTCCTCAGCATCCTTGGTAGATCTACTATGGCAATCTTGAGTTCGGGGAAGGTCTGGAGGAGGATCTGGGCAGCCATCTCTAAGGCTGTTAAGTGTGCCGCGCCGAGGTGGCCTGGAAAGATGATGATTCTCCTAAAACCACCATTGTAGAGACTTTTACAGATGTCCCACATCAGGTCTCGAACAGTGTCGAAGCTAATGGTCACAGTCCCAGGGAAAGGCGCAGTCCTTCTGCAGAGGCCATAGTTTATGGGAGGTGCTACTAGGGCTTTAGTTCTCTCCGCGGCCCTCTTCGCGATCTCGTATGCTATAAGAGAGTCCGTGGCAAGTGGGAGGTGGTATCCATGCTCCTCGGTTGAACCCCAAGGAACTATTACAGTCTTAGATACTTTCAGTGCTTCCTCAACCTCCTCCCACGTCATCTCTTCCAATAGGCTCTTACGCATGCCTTAACCCTCAGTAAATCCAGCGTAAGTTAAGCTCTTCTAACCTTTTAAATTAAACAGTTTACAGCTTTCACTTTTCTACTCCCCGCTAGTGCAAAACGCCAAAAGGTCTGCTGGGCCGAGGTGGAGATGTTAAACGGTTCGGAGTTATGCGTCTAATACCATATCAACTATAGCTCTAGGTAATCCTTCCCTGTTGGCTAGTGTGACCTCGATTATTTTGGAGGCGAGGTTAGATCTTATCCAGTCTATCAGATCACCTCTTGCATTATGGTGAAGCGTGCCTACCACAACCTTTCCAGAGTCCACTGCCTTTTTCACAGCCTCCCTGAATTCAGGTGAGAGTAATTCCATAGGCCCGACCTCATCCACGACAATTATGTCGGCGGTGTTCACTGCCCTCTTTATCGCGTTAACACCTACCGCGACCAAGTCCGCAATGTTCACAGTATACCTGCCGAATCTGGGTCCTACGCCTTTGTAAACCTGGGCTAAGATGCCCCTTCGGCTCGTGGAGATATCAATAACCTCGAAGCCAACGCGTCTCCCCCCTTCTCTAATCTCGGAGGAGACCATCCCGCCCACTCTCAAACCTCTCTCTGTGAGTAGGTTTATCGCCCTTCTGAGGGCTGTCGTCTTACCTACCCCCGGGTGGCCTGTCAGGAAGATTAGCTTCTTCAATCTGCTATAATCTTAAGTGTTGAGGTAAAAATAACTTCACTGGTGGTGAAGGACTCCTGGTTGGTGGTTGCTCTTCGCTAGGGGTAGGGTTTCCTCTAGTAGAGGCTGAGGAAGGTGGTGTCTCCTTTCTAATTCCTAAGATTGAATTCATGGGAGGTAGTGGTGTTCTCAAAAGTCCAGTATTCTATAACCCCCGAATGGGTCTCAACAGAGATGTAGCCGTTATATTCCTGAAGGTATTCCAAGAGTTGGTTGGTCGTCCTCTAAGAGTATGTGAACCCCTCACAGGCTGCGGGGTGAGAGGCCTCAGGTTTGCGTCCGAGGTCAAGGGCATAAGAGAGATCGTGATCAATGATCTGAACCCCAATGCAGCTCAACTAGCTAAATTAAACGTCGAAAGGTTAGGTTTCGACGGTTTGGTGAAGGTTGAAGATAAAGATGCTAACCTTCTACTAAGCCTCCACGCACAACCAGGTTGTCGATTCGACTATATAGATCTAGACCCTTTCGGCTCTCCAGCTCCATTCCTCGACTCGGCATTTAGGGCTTTACGTGATGGAGGGGTCGTAGCTCTCACTGCTACCGATATGGCCCCCTTATGTGGTACACATCAAAAGGCATGTGTAAGGCGTTATGGGGCTAAACCTCTGCGAACTGAGTACTGCCATGAGTTAGCTGTTAGGCTCCTAGTTGGGTTTGCTATCCGGGTAGCTGCGAGTAAGGATCAGGTTGCTGAACCTCTCTTCTGCCACTACACTGATCATTATGTGAGGGTATACCTAAGACTGAAGCGTGGGGCGAGAGACGCAGACTCATACTTGGAAGCCATGGGCTTCATCCTTCACTGCTTCAGATGTTTAAACCGTACGCCCGCTAGAGGCCTCTTCCCGAAGTTTCTTGGGTTATCCTGTGAAGAGTGTGGTGGAGAGTTTGAATACGCTGGGCCTCTCTGGTTAGGCGGACTGTGGAATAAAAACCTCTGTCAGAGAATCGAGGAAGCAATCGGAGGCACACGCCTCAGCCATGCAAGGCGTGTTGAAAGTATAGTAAAAAGGATTATAGGAGAGATTGGGGCCCCCCCAACCTATTATATTCCAAGTCGTCTTTGCGACCTTCTAAATCTCCAAACTCCACCGATATCCCGCATAGTTGAGGCGCTGAGGCAGGAGGGGTTTGAGGCAGCTCTCACACATTTCAATCCCCAAGGTATAAAGACAGCTGCCTCACAACGACTCATATCAAAGGTTCTTAAGAGGTTAAACTTGAAGGGGCCGTAGGACCATCTGAACATGGAGTCCTCCAACCGCTAGCCCCTCAAGCTGGACGTTTGCCTCTTTATGATGCTAATGTGGGGGCCTTCTCTTTCAACTTTTCCAATAAGACTACAGCTTCGCTATGGCACTTACCCAGTAATAGGGGGAGTGTATCCTTGCCGAAATCTACGCCAGCTGCCGCGAGGTTCATAGACTCTTGAATGCCACGCCCTAAAAGTATCGGTAGGGTTTCAGGTGTTGGGTACGCCAAGTTCAGGGCGAGGTTGAAAGCATCCTCAACCGCCTTCTGGAGGCTTGCCTTTGTCGCTTGGAGGTCTATCCTTAACAGTTCTTGGGGGTAGATCAGTCCATTCTCATAGGCAATATTGATGCTTATTCCGCTCTCCATCGGTTTTATACCTAACTTAGATAGAAGGCTCGCAACCTTGGCGGAGATGGGTTTTCCCTTCTCCACCACCACGGTATCCTCAACTATCCAGATGCTTCCGCCCTCAATCTTGGTAGGCACATTCAACTCAGTGAACTCGCTTATTATCGGTCCTGGAGGCATCCCAGTATTACCTTCAGCAATCACAATGTCACGCGGGGCTATATCTTCAGCCTTAGCTGGCATGGGGATCTTGCTCTTCTCAAGGAGGAAGGAGAGCTTGAAGGCGTCGAGTTCTGTGTAGATGCAGGCACTAGATCTGTTGAGACTCTCCATCAGCCTGTCAATATTGGGCTTCTCGGCTGCCACTTCCTTTAGAGCCCTCTTCAAGAGACTAGACTTGGAACATCTGAAGACAAGTTCTCCCCTCAACTTCTTCCTCAGCTCTTGGATCTGAGCCGCTCTCACCTTGTAAAGGTCAGCTAAAGCTACTACCCTATATTTTCGAATGAGCTCAATGATCTTCTTGACTTCGCTTCTCTTCCAATCCTTTACTTCCTTCAGTTTTAGAGCCACTACTTCTCATCTCCCAACTCAATCTTAATTGGCTCCCCCATAGTGGTTTTGAGGTAAATCGCTCCGATGTTCCTCGCACCACGCTCCAACTTCTGCTTCAACCTCTCCAAAACCGCCTTCACATTCTCATACAACTGGTCGACTGACATATCCTCAGTTCCAACTCTACACTGAATAGTAGGGTTATCTTTTAACTTCACCTGAACTGACTTTTTATGACGAGCAATTATTGGGCCGAGGGGTGCATTAGGCGGAACCGGCGTAGGCATCTTCCCCCGCGGACCGAGAAAGACGCCAAGAGTCTTACCTACCATTGGCATCAGAGATGCTTCTGATATGAAGAAATCATATTGTGATACGAGCTTCCGAGCAGCCTTCTTATCCTTACTCAAAACCTCAAGATCTTCTCTCCGGAGAACCCCGTCTGCCCCCTCCTTCTTCGCATCTAATGCCATCTGACCTGAACCTACAACGCATACCTTAATTGCCTTTTGTATGGAGTGAGGAAGTTCAATCAGCTCATTTATCTTGCTACCAGACTTCATGTCGATGTCTTTTAGGTTAACTATCAGATCTACTGACTGGTTGAATCCTCTCTTTCTACTTCGCTTGATCGCTTCCAAGGCTGCTGTAAACTTTTTGATCTCTGCAGACATCACAAAGCCCCTGCCCTGCATCAATTTATTTGAGGACTCCGTCGTAGAGTCCCTCTTTTACCTCTCTCCCAACTTCTTTAGGGTCTTTTCCCTCAACTGTGACACCCATGCTGGTACAGACCCCTAAAACCTCTCTGACAGCCCCTTTGAGGTCCTTCGCATAGGTCTCTGTCATCTTTATCTTCGCTATCTTTCGAATTTGTTCCATCGTAATGTTACCCACCTTCACAGCCTTAGGGTTCCCTGAACCCTTCTGGATGCCCAACTCCCTCACTATTAACGCCACGGTGGAGGGGGTTCCAAGCTCTACCTCAAACTGCTTGGTGCTGACATCTACCTTAATCTTGACTGGAACTTTCATGCCAGCATAATCTTTCGTCAACTCGTTTATCTTGTTGACAACAGCAACCACGTTAACCCCCAGTGGGCCTAGGCTCGGTCCTAGAGGTGGTCCAGCTGTAGCTTTACCCCCGCTTACAAGCGCCTCTACGATCTTCTGCTCACCCATAATCTTAACCCTTCTTAGCTCGCTCCACCAACCTTACATAATCTGCGTGAACAGTTATTGGCAAAGGGACTGTTGCCTCTAGAAGTTCAAGAGTAACCTCATTCTTCAATTTATCTATTTTGGTAATCTTCGCCCTCATGCCTTTAAGTGGCCCCCCGATTACATCCACTACATCCTCAACGTTCAACTCCTCGATAACAGGCTTCGTAATTATATACTTCTCTAACTCCGAGACTTTAACAACACCCGCAACCCTCTGCCTTGCATGCTTGACACCGGAAGCAAGTTCATCCACAAAGTGAGGACCTAAAGCCTCGATGAAGATATACCCCCTCAACATTTCTGGAACCATTATGCTGAAGATGGGTGCATGAGCGACAGTGGCTCTACTCTGGAGCAAGTTCGCTACATTGCGTTCCTGTCCGGCAGTTGTGCGGAGGACATAGATCTGGGCTTTACCTTCGCTACTCATTTTTCCCCTCTCAGAGAGCAGACCGTAGAGAACAAACATGCTTAAAAATATATAACATCTCCCATTACCGCTTAGGCCTTTTACCGCTACACTACCCCAGCCAGCCCAATCAAGGCAAAGATGAGCCTTATTATGAAGCCAAGAACTCCTAGCACTGCTATCCCTATAAGGCATACTCGGAACAGTAGCCAGAACTCATCTATCCCCGGCTTTGAGGCGGACCGTAACAGTTTACTTGCAGATGTGAACCAACTCTTCAAGCCCACACCTCCAAGTTTTGAGGATGGTGGTTTTTAAACCTTTATAACCTCCACCACACCTCTCTTGCTTAAGGCGCCTAATATACGGCTTCTCTGAGAACCTTTAAACCCCTTCCAATCTATGACAGCGGCACTACAGCCCCCTAAAGTCTTACTAAGCGCCTCAGCTATTATGGCGTCAGTGACCAAATCCAGCAGATATTTTGGGACGATGTGACCTATTGCCAGATCGCTCTCCAAACATATGGCTGTATGCCTCGGAGCGTAGTGTCCTCCTCCAAAGCCTACACACCCCCGACCCTCCGGCGGCTCTTTTAATGACGCCCAAATCGCCTCAGCTGCAATCATCCCAGCCTCACTATCACACCAATATCGATCTGAGCCTCCAATCTCCACAAACCAGACAGGCATGGTAAGCGAGGTTGGACCGTGGTGTGTTGCCTCTAGGGAGACCTTATACTCTGTACCCTCAGCCCTCGTCATCATTTTTTTCAAGGCGTTTCTCATCCTCTGAGGCCAAGCCCAAGCCAACTCTCGAGGGCGTCCACCATGCCTGGCCTCCGCCGTTAGGTTCCCTGGGGCATGTACTGTTAGGGTAGGTTCACCGCTCTCGCTCTTATGCCTCGAGGCGAAGACCACTGCCTCAACGTCAGAGAACCTTTCAAGGCTGGTTACTGTGACACTGTCAATGTCAAGGTAGAGTAACTTCACATCGTCTCTCTCGTAGATTTCACCCCACCCAGCATACCGCCCAACCGCCCTGAAGCCATATTTTGCGATTAACTTCTCTGCAATGTTGAGGGCTGCTGAGTCAAGCTTTGAGGCCGCTACAAGATAGGTCACCTAGGTTCCACCTAATAATGCTACACTGAAGCCTACAGTTTTCCCACCAGGGTTTCTGCGAACTCTGCCGGTTTAAAGGGTACTAGGTCCGTATAGGTTTGGCCAACTCCAATCAAAATTATAGGTTTCTTAGTCACATAAGCCACCGATAGAGCAGCCCCACCTTTCGCGTCGGCATCCATCTTAGTAAGTATAGACGCAGATATGGGTACGAACTTGCTGAACTCCTCCGCCTGCGTTGCAGCATCGTTCCCAGCTAAAGCGTCCCCAACAAAGATCACCAAATCAGGGTTAACAACCTTCACTATCTTCCGCATCTCCTCCAGCAGGTTACGGTTAGTTTCAATCCTACCAGCCGTATCAATTAATACCACGTTAATCCCCCTCGCCTTCGCATAAGCTACACCATCGAAAGCTACCGAGGCAGCGTCAGACCCATACTGGTGTTTAATCATCTTCACTCCGAGGCGCTTGGCATGCTCCTCTAGCTGCTCGATCGCGCCAGCTCTATAGGTATCGCTGCAAGCTAATACTACGGAGTAGCCTTTATCCATGAATAGCCGTGAAACTTTGGCTACGGTTGTAGTCTTTCCAGTCCCGTTTATGCCTACGAAGACTATGGAGAGAGGTATCCTCTGCTTTCGTTTCTCTTCGGCTAACTTTAGGAGGTCTACCTCGCCCTCATGCGTTAGCACATCTATAAGTGACTTCACTAGAGCCTCCTTCACGATCTTCTTTCTGTCTTCCAGTCTTCCAACCTTCAACCCGGCGAGATTTTTCTTAAGATCCTCACAGATCTTATCTACTACAGCTAAGGCTACATCACTCTCCATAAGGGCTACTTTAAAATCCCATAGGATAGAGTCAAGTTTCTCCTCGCTTAACGTCTCGGTTGTAACCTTTTCGATGAGGAAGCTGAAACTTCTCTTTAACCGTTCGAACATCAGGTAGTCACATTCTCAGTTTAGCTATAACTTGCTCCATCTCTCGCCTCACCGCTTGCATCCTTCCCATTACCTGGCTAAATTGTTCCTCTAACGCAGACCTCACCTTTTTAAGCTCCTCTATCCTAGTTTTTACGTAGCTTTCAGCCTCAGGGAGTCTCTTCTCGAGAGTAACACCCGCTCCTATGCCAGTGACAACATTCTCTACGTCGGCGATCGAAGCTTTTAGATATGACCCTCCACCTATTGGGACGAGTATTTCAGATCCTTTCCCAACTTCCTTCAGCCCCGCCAAAGTGAGTTCTGAGACCCTATACTCCCTCGCTGCGGCGTCTACGACTCCTATCCTGGCTTGTATCTCCGAGGCGGTACCTTCTAAAATTCGGGATTCGATGATTAGATTCCTCAGCTTATCTTCCAACTCCTCCTTGGATCCGTCGCTCATTTCTGTTCACCATTTCTTGATAACTTAGCTATTAGAGGATTTTTGGCTGTGTGGGGGTCTATCTCCTCTGCGTTTAGAATTTTAATCTGATGCCGCTTCACTCCATGCTTACTGCCGATCTCATCGTAGACTTTCCCCACAGCCTCCTCCATACTGAGTGCCCTGACTTCTTTCGCGAAGGGCATTCCCTTGAAGCCAGTTTTAACCTCTCCTTTCACTTTGAAAGTCTTAACTTCACTCATAGTGTTCCCCTGTTGGCTTAGATTTTTAACTTCTGCCTCTAATAAAGTTAGATGCACCCTTCAGCGTCTCATGGTGGTTGAAATTGAGTGGGCTGATATTTTAAGAGTTTGGCAATGAAAACCGTGGACTATCCACCAATTAAAAATTACGTTTTAAGGTTGTGTGGCATTCTTCGCATGCACTGAGTTTGATGGATTCCGCTAGGCGAGCTAAAAAGTTTCGGTATATCCTCAAAGTAAATACATAGATTTAAAAATAGGTGGGCTTTAATGTTGGTTACTAAATCTGCCTGTGCTGGATGACGCAATGGGTTCAGATGATGCCATGGGAGGAGGCGCCACCAAAGCGGCTTATCCGCGGTTGCTACGCGTAATGCTAGTAGCCGCCTTGGCGATGATTATCAGCTTAGCCTCTGTTGGGAATATTCTATGGTTCTACCTTAACATATTGGAGTTTGGTGATCTCTACATACGCCCCATTTACTTCCAACTGGTCGGGGGCTTTATCTTGGCAGTAATTGCCTTCGCACGAATCGATATTAAGAACAGGCGCTCTATCGTTTGGTGGGCTGTCCGTCTAATAATACGGCTCATCCGCCAGAGAGGCATCCTGGAGGCTGTTCCCCCGAACTACTTAGATTTCAAAACCTTCAGGATGACGCCTTTCAACTTCGTCGCATGGCAGGCTACCAAAGTGATTCTTGGGATGTTGCTGCTCATGAACCTCCTATTTGGGATGGCTGTGGTGGCTATGGTGGATGGGTGGGACGCTAATTTGGGTTCCGTAACTGGCATCTTCAGTCTTCCCTTCGTCACCCCGCCCTTCGACACGGCATACGCCCAAGAGATCGTCATCCCTATGGTGCCTGCCTTAAGCCTCATCATCGCCCCGGTACTTGGAGCCATAGGAATACGCCTAGGTCTCCTAGTCGCCCTCACGCAACTCATCAGAGTTTTCACACCCTCAGTTGTGGAGATGAGTGAGGGGAGGCGGAGAATAGGTTGGCGAGTGGCGGTAGTGGAGGCACTTATCGCTATGGGGCTTTTTTGGGGGGTGATAAACTCGTTCTTCACTTCCTACATAGACTACAACACTAAGCTCATTATCGGAGGCCTCGCTGCCGCTGGAATATTGTTCTGCTTCTTTGCATATCTGGACGGCGTAAAAGACAGAGGGTTGGGTTTATTTCTCACAAAGCGTGGCATATTCACTAGAATGGTAGCTGTAGCCCTGATAGTTCTCATAGTAAGCTCAGCTATCGCAATACAGAACAGCACTGCCGACGCCAGAAAACGCGAATGGCTGGGTCCTTACGTGACGCAACAAATTTCTGTCAACCGCTATCTAGCCCAACTTGACGAAGTACAGGAGGTGCCCCATCATTTCGGTATGTTAAAGGCTCCGTCTGAAGGAGCCGACGCGGTAATCTCAGAAAACGCTGAGATTTTAGATCGTATAAGGTTATGGGATTGGGAAGCGGCATTCGCCAAGCTGAAGCCCGAGATAGGGCTCATCCCGTATCTAGATTTCCAGGATTCAGACATATTACGCTTCAATAAGACTTTGTATTGGAGTGCCTCGATGAAACCAGTCCTGCCTGCTACCGTCTTACAGCAAGATAAATGGTATGCCGAACATCTAGTTTACACTCACGCCCCCAGGGGTTTCTTAATGTTAGACGCCAACAAAGGCACGATCGTTGATACTGGAAGTTTCTTCAAACAGAGAAGAATCTATTATGGTGAAGGAGGTCTTCTCCACGAAGTCTGGGCTGCTTACCCTGTTGGCCGTCAGACAACAGACGAGATAGAGAACTTCTTCTACGATGGGACTGGCGGGATAGATCTCCAGCCGCCATTGAGTTGGATCTTCGAGTTTATATTCTTCCTATCTTTCCGCGACCAAACCGTCCATGTAATGCGATATAAGGATGTATATGACCGTACAAGCTTACTCTTCCCCTACTTCCAGTATACCTTCGGCGAGAAGCAAGTTGATATGCTGCCCGTGACCGACGGGAAAGATACCTATTGGCTGATGCCGTTAATAGTGAACCTCAACGTCAATAATGTACCTTGGAGCAGGGAAAACTACTTCATGAGGCTAACAGGCTACGCTCTAATTGATATCTACAATGGTAGCATCCAACTCCTAGTCTTAGGCGACGACTTCTTCAGTACACTATTCAAAACTGTCTACAGCGACTACGTTATGAGCGAGGTCCCAGACTGGCTCCGTGACCAACTAAGATACCCGCAAGAACTCTTCGAGTGGCGAGTGGGCATGTATAACTACTACCATGTAAGAGATCCTGTCACATTTATTGTTGGAAGAATGTTCTACGAGGTGCCTGCAGGGTTAACTACCTACTACGTAATGAGCCAGCCTCCTGGCTCCGAGGAAATCAAGTATGTAGGGTTGTTGTCATTAGAGTTGAAGGGGGCAGCGGGCCGAAACTTGGCTGGTTATATGATAGTGGACAACGAGTATGACAATTTCGGCCAGATGACCTTCTATCAAGTTGACACAGAATCGCCGACTAAGCTGCTAGGGCCCACGGCTGTGAGAGAGGCATTGGAGAGGAATCCGGACTTTGCCACACTCAGAACGCTACTCCGCGCACCAAGAGTAGGTGACAACATAATTTACCGGATAGGTGACTATGACGTATATTTCATACCAGTCTACACCGCCGGCGCTGGGGGTGTGGTAAGCGAGATAGGTACCATAGCCGCGGTAGGCGCTACTTTTACAGGCGAATATTATGTCGGTCTTGGGAACACGGCTCAGGCAGCCTTCAAAGCCTTCTTGAATACCCTCCCAGGCGCCGCTGTAACGCCGCCGCCAACTCCTCCACCAACTGAGCTTACACTGGAGGAGCTCATAAAACAGGCGAACGATGAACTCCAAGCTTACCACCAGCTCTGGGCTCAAGGCAAATATGAGGAGGCGGGTAAGCACTTCCAGCGGTTCCAAGACCTATGGAACCAGATCCAGCAGCTGGTTGAGCAAAGTTAAAGCCCGCGATATTATTATATTTCTTCTTCATATCATATTACCTTGAGTCTAGGTTTAAGGGTTACATAAATGATGAAGAGAAAACCTCTCGGAACCATTGAAGAAACAATTTCACTCGCCGTGCTAGTCATAGGCCTACTAGTCATAGGCATATTGTTAGCGTTTATAGTCCGTTTCCAGAGGGGACTGTTGGGGGTCATCCTAGCGGTTGCAGCGGCTCTCCTCCTCTTCTACTGGTTGAGGGAGCTCAGAAAAACTGCCAAGAAGGAGTGGCTACCGGAGGCCCCACCCAGCAAAGCAGAGTGGACATACGACCTCGTAGATAGAGGAGCAGAGATAGCAGTCATAGCGGAGGTTCCGGGCCCGGAAGAACAGATCTCCATAAATATAATCAACCGTACACTTGAGATAAGAGGGGGCGGTAACTTCTACCGCCAAATAAAGCTTCCTGAAGAGGTGGGAGAAGCTGAAACTACATACCATAATGGTGTGCTTCAAGTGATATTGAAGAGGAAGCAGAAGCTCGCCTAATGTGCCAGACCCGGAGGGGGTTGTTTCGTGGAGTTTTTCGTGATGGTCTACGCGAAGTCGGACGTAGTTAGGGAAGTTAAGGACACCATTCGAAGATGCGCGGAGTGTAAAGCCATCCTCGACGAGATGGACGCCACAAGGCAGCGGTCAGCCGCCATCCTCCGAGACTCGCAGAAAGAGAGAGAAGAGTTAAATACATCAAATATACCTCCCAAGGAATTCCGCGCAAAGATCCGTGAGCTTAACAAGAAAACCGAAGAGGCCCTTAGGCCTATCAAACGTGAGACCAACGCTCTGGAGAAGAAACTAGAGGAGTTGGAAGCCAGATTACTCCTTCAGGAGCTTCCTGCATATGTAGCCGACGAGGTCGCTGAGGTTCGTAGGCTGCTAGACGATCTTGGTCTAACCAATCCAGAAGTGAAAGAGGTTGCACGTTTTGGCAGGCTAGGCAGCTCAGGAGTTCTCAATCTCCGCTTTGAAACCGATAAAGAGCATTTTAAACAGGTTAAGAAGCTTTTCTCTCAAGTGGCCTTTAATAAGGTAGACGTATTCGTTGAAGGATGAAGCTAAGAAAAAAAGGTTAGGTCTCCTCCAGTTTCTTCAACTCGCTTTCTAGGAAGGCCTTATACTTTTTGAGGAGTGCGCTCTTTGTTTCGGCGGACATTTGAGAGATGTATTTTCTCTGGTCGCTGGCCATTGCCATGAGGCGGTCGAGGGCGTCTTCCGCTAACATCTTGCCAGAGAAGCCTAGTTTCCTGACAACCTCTACGCGCTTACCTATCTCCTCCTGAACTCTGGCAAACTCTTTGAGGACCTCTGCACCCTTCCCGGTTAGAGTGTATCGCCCCCCTTCAGTCTCCTCGATGAGCTCATCTGAGAGTAGCCGTCCCAAGAGTGGGTAGACTAACCCTGGAGAAGGCCTCCATAATCCTTCACTCCTCCTTTCAGCCTCATCTATAATCTCCTTTCCAGTCATTGGTCCTTTCTCTCTAAGTAGGTGGAGTATGTAGAATCTGGAGAAGCCTCTTGGTATTAGGGCTCGAGTTTTTGCCATTTCCATTACCTCATATCACTAGAGATATCTCTAGCGATAAATATAAACTTTTCACAAACTCAACCTAGAAAATTTATAAACACTCTCCTCCTCCACCATCAAACCCTCAGATGAGTTCCGACGGAATACGACACCCTCCCTTCTAAGAAGCATCTCCTTAACACCCGCCCCCAACCAGTAGCCTCCGACAGATAGATCAGTCCTGACTACTCGGTGGCATGGAACGATAAGTGTGAAAGGGTTAGCTGCCAGAGCGTTACCCACAGCCCTCACAGCCCGAGGACTACCCGCAGCCATCGCAACTTCCCTATATGTAGACACGAAACCCTTGGGGATTTTTAAAACGACATCAAGAACCCGTCTGTTAAAAGGAGGAAGTGTTTCCATAGAAAGCCTAGGCAGCGCGTCTAACCCTTCGCCCCGCCAAATGCGGGCTAGTGTCGAAAGCACAGTTTGGATCTCCTTTTTGGGTTGTCTCTCAACTTTTAATTGCCACCCTTCGAAGCATTTTCCCGTCTGCTCTAAGGCTTGCTTTAATCCTTTAAGGGCGAATTTGGCGGCCAGTATTTGGTCTTCACTATCCGCAGCTACACAAAACCACGTTTCCCCAACCCTAGAATAGTAAATTAAAAGTTGAGGTGGTATTTCGCCCGTGATGTACCCTCCAAGCGGCTTAGATAAGTTTGTTCTCAAAAGCAGCTCCCTTACACCTGATAGTTGCAAGCTCACCAACTTTCCCTTCAACTTCGAACTTGGCTTCGAGGAAGCTTTCACAGACCCTAATGCAAGTAACTGTATGAAGGGTGAGTTCGCTTACCTTCATGACCGACGTGTCTTCTGCGAGGGCTGCCCACATGATAAGCTGGTCGCCAAGATGCCTGTCAACTGGGGCTCGTCTTTCCAGCTGTTTTATGAGATCCTCGGCAGCTTCTGAACCTACTACCTCTGCTCGTTTACCGACTTCGCCAAGGCGGTCTACGCCCAAGAGCGCTCCGTCATCAAGCTCAGCCACCAGAACTATGCCACAACCGGGGTCGATTGCACACTTTGCATCTCCACTCTCAAGCGCCTCCAAGTCGATCTCCACATCCCTAAAACCCCACTTCTTCAGGCGGTCCTCCGCGCTCTTCGCCATTCGTTCGATGATGTGCCTCGGTAGAAGAGAACTATAGGACAGACCTCTAATCTTGAGCACTTCACCAAAATTTGACAAGCGAATTGGCTTCAGCCTTTTAACAGGCTGAACTTCGGCGATTAAGCCTCCGCCACCTCTCGGATAGAAGCCCCTCCTCAATAGCTCGATCCGACCCTTGAAACCTGTCTTCTCCAATGTGGGTAGGAGCACCATTTTGAGGTAGTCGATAGGGGGCGAGAGTGGGTTGTTCGTACCTCCGTGTATCTCGAGGAGGGTTACCCCTGGCGCGTAGGCTGCTACTGGGAGTGCTGACTGTAAGAGGAGGGTTGAGCTGCCGGCGGTTCCTATATCGAACCGGAAAGCCCCCGACCGTAGGGCTCTCGGCGTGAACTTGACCTCCATGGAGCCTACATTTAAACCCTCAAGCTCTGCCCCGCTTAATTCGGCAACTGCAGATACAGCGGAGAGGTGCTGAGGCCTGAGGCCTGGTTTTGGGCGTTTGGCGCGGATATTATATATTCTTAGAGGTCTGTTGGTGAGTGCCGAGAGACATACTGCAGTTCTGAGAATCTGGCCGCCCCCTTCAAGCATGCTACCGTCTATTTCCACCATCTAAGCTCCCTAAGACCTCTCCGATACCGGGTTAATGAATTTATACCTGAGAAATTCTACTTTAACTTCTGAGGTGCCACGCTATCGACGCCTTAAGATAGCGCCTCATGGAGGCGAGGTAGTATAGTGTCAAGGTGCGTAGGGTTGGGAGGTCTTCAAGCTTGGCTGGTGGAGATGAGGCTTCCTTTCTTAACTGCCAGCGTCATACCAGTCCTACTAGGTACGGCTGTAGCTTGGGCTACAACTAACACTTTCCTGTTTCCATTGTTTATATTAACCTTGCTTGGGGGGGTATGCCTTCATATCGGGACAAATGTTGCTAACGACTACTTCGACCATAAATCACGGGATGATGACGTTAACGTGGAATTCGTCAGACCCTTCAGTGGTGGAAGCAGGATGATTCAGCTTGGCATGCTAACGCCGAGGGCTGTGCTTAGTGGGGCGCTGCTATTCTTCGCGGCAGGTGGCGCTATAGGGTTATATCTCGCATTGGCAAGGGGGTTTGTGATCTTGATATTTGGTCTAATTGGAGTGTTCTCAGGGTTCTTCTATACTGCCCCTCCATTCAACCTCGCCAGCAGAGGTATAGGAGAGCTCTTCGTGGGCTTAAACTTCGGAGTCATGATGACTGCAGGAGCTTTCTATGTTCAAACTCAGGCCCTAACTTGGGAGCCCGTCTTCGCAGCCATTCCAGTCTCCATGTTGATCACCGCGGTACTCTACATAAATGAATTTCCAGACTACACAGCGGACAAGACCGTCGGCAAGCGTCATCTCGTGGTACGCTTAGGCAGGCGGAGAGCTGCTGTGGGCTATGGAGTTTTAATGACCTCGACTTATTTCTCCATCTTCGCAGGGGTTGGTTGCAAGGTGATCTCCCCCTACACTCTACTGGGCATCCTTACATTGCCCTTCGCCGTCAGGGCTGTGCAGCATGCAAAAGTATACCATTCAGAGCCCTCTAACCTCGCCCCGGCTAATGCTTCCACAATAATAACCCACCTTACCACAGGGCTCCTTCTCACCGTGGGTTATATACTTGAAGGAATCAAACCTGAGGGCACCGTATATATTGCGGTGGTGGGGGTGATATCAGGTTTGACGGTGATTATACTATTTGTCTACAGGCAAATGGAGCATATGCGGATGGCTTCTCTTGGAACGAGGAGATAGATCTCAGGTTGGAATATAATCGGTGAGTTTGCCGCTAGCCACAGCCTCAAGTCGCAATCCAACTTTTAACGCCTCTTTTAGTGTCAGCTTGTATCCAGTCTTCGTCCTTGCAAGTTTCTTTGGGTCTATAAGCACCCAACCCTTATGTTGATGTTTGAACTTCACCGCTAGGTATGGGGTGGCCCCGAACCTCTGGGCGAACCTCGACAACTGGTCTATAGTGATCTTACTTATGTAGAGTGTTGGTCTACTGGAAGTCTTTACCTCTAATGCAAGGTGTACCCCGTACCCCCCAGCCACCAGGTCAGGCCTGTCAAGCTTAGTTCGGGATCCAGAAGCTGGGGCTCGAAGGACTGCGAAGCCCAGAGTGTCCAACCTATGAACCAGCTCCCTCTCCTCAGCCACTCCCCTCTTCAACGCAGCGTCCTCACTGAAGATGAGGAAACAAAGACTTAACCTTAAATAACTTGGTTTCCATAATATCTATGACAGATAGCTTATGCCATGTTATATTCTGCTCCTCAAAGGTTTAGGTCTTAGAATACCTGAGGACAAAGATCTTCTCAGAAGGCTGGAAGACGACTTGATGAGAAGGTTGAAGGTCTCCAGCCACGAGGAGCTGCATGCTGCCTTAGAGGATAAGGCTAGAGAGGACAGCTGGGAACTCAAGATGCTAATACAGGAAATGATCGCCTCCTACCAGCTAAAAGTCAAGAAGAAGAGAAAGGCTAAAGAGGGGGAAGAGGTAGGAGAGCGGGCGCAAGTCTATGCAGTCTGAACCTTTGCGGAGCCTCCGGGAACAAAGTTATTGTGTCGGGTCAATTTTTACAGAAGAGTTCATCTAGTTCAGATGGATTCACCAAACTATATTAGCTCCTCAGGAATGCGTTCGGGGCTGTAAGCAATGCGCGGTTTAATTCCAGATTTTCTCAACCTCTCGGCGACGTGAGGATAGAGGAAAACATATTCTTCCTCAACTTCGCCTACCAGCTTAGCGTCTATTGCGCGTATCTTCTCTTTCAACGCCTCAAAATTGTCTTCAGAGCTGAATGAGAGCATAACAGCAGGGTGGCATTGGACGCTTGCATCTAGCAAATTCTTTAATGCATTTAACTGCAGGTCGAACGCTTCAGGCGCAGCCCCTGTGAGTAATGAAAATTCCTCTCGAGTTGTTCCTTTGATCGAAATTCTCACATGAAGATGCTTGAACTTGGAAAGCTGTCTGGCGAATTCAAAGTCTATTAGTATCCCATTCGATTCCAAGATGAACTCATAGTGAGTACGGTCAATTAGCTCAAGTAACTCTAAGAGATGTCTTCTACCTATTGTGGGTTCGTTTCCACTCACCCTCATTTTTCCGTAACCAAACTTCTCAGCACACCTAGTAAGCTGTTTGAATATATGTTCAGGAGTGTAGAATGCCCCAACTCTATCTGGATAATCCCTCGGGGTGCCGCTCCAACAAAACACACACCTCAAACAACACCCACAACAGTCAGCGGTTGCGATGCCGCCATACCATCGCCCCGGCCTGGCAACCCGATAATACTTTCTGAGAGCGCCTCTGGTCACAATACTCTCAGTTTCCCGTGCCAGCCTTAACGGGTCATATTGCACCGTACTCAATAATATCCCCCAACACATTATAACTAGCGGATGCTATACCATATGGCTTCTAAAAGTCCCTTCTTAGGCGTATACTCCGTTTATAAGTGAAACATTGAAAGTCTCTTGGCAGAGTCATTGAACTCAGAAAGTAGGTATGTGGAGCCTAGTCTCCCTTAGTAAGGCTTTATTGCTCGCTTGGCTTGCATGGTTTTCTCGGTAGGAGGGCTAATATCGCGCCCACTGTTGCGGCAGCTGCTGCCAGCAGGAAGGCGGGAGCGAAGGTGCCGGTTGCGTCTTTCATGTAACCTGCGACGTAAGGCGCCATGGACTGCCCAGCTCCGAAGAAGACAGTAGTTATGAATGCTAACGCGGCTGGGGCCATCCTTGGGCCGACGCAGTCCCCTGAGGCCGCGGCCATTATGGTTGGTACTGCCCACGCTGTCAAACCGAAGATTATGGCTGAGGAGCAAAATCCCTCTAGGCTCTTGACGGTTGCTAGGAGGAGGAATGAGGTTGCGAGGAGTAGGTAGGTCGTCGCTAGACCGTACCGCCTACCTACTCTGTCCGAGAAGGTACCCCATATGAAGCCACTGAAGATGCTTAACACGCCGGCTAGAAGCCACAACTCCCCCGCCGCTAAAGGCGTCAACCCTGCCTCCTTCTCTAGGTAAGCCGCGAAGAATGTGGCGTATATTATGTAGCTGAAACCGTACATGAAGTAGGTTAGACCCAATTGAAGTAGGGCTGGGCTCTTATAGACTGCCGCCCACCTCACTGGCTCTGGCGGGTCATAGTCCTCTAGATGCTTGTGCAGCTCTCCGCCAACTGTGGTGGCTCCTTTCTTCGCAGGGCGGTTTCTTAGCGTAACGTATGCGGCGGCAGCTATACTGAAGGTGAGCAGCCCGAGGAGATACCAAGCGTAGCGCCATCCAAGGTCACCGTAGAGTAGGCGGAGCTGCGGCACCAGCAGCCCTGTGGATATGAGCCCTATCCCGCTGCCGGCTGCCATAATGCCAGCTGCTGTACCTCTCCTTTCAGGTGCAAACCACGCCGTGCAGAGGGACATAGTTGGGACATTTGCTCCCCCGCTACCGATCCCCGTTAACGTTCGCATAGCTAGAGCTGCCCCGAAGGACCGCACGGCTCCAGTCAGCGTTAGAGCCGTTGCGGTTGCCGCCATGGATAGCCCAACTGTTATCCTCTGGCCGTACTTGGTTGCTAGCACACCCGCTATGAGGGTAAAGGCCATGTAGCCGATGAGGTTTCCTGAGGCGAGCAGCCCCATTTGGGAGTTGGTCAGTCCTAGGTCGTCTTGCATGGCGGGCAGTATCATGGCGTATCCAAATCTGGCGAAGCCCAGTGCGCCTGTGACTACCATCAGCCCTGAGGCGACTATTACCCAGCCGTAGTGAAATTTTGAACCCAGTTGGCGTGCACCTCGAACTATGCCGTGGTTATAAAAATATTAGCGGGTAGAGTATAGTTTTTGTGTTAGCCTGGGTTAACTAGCTTCCAGCCCCAATTAAAGATGCCGCATAGTTCGCCTCAGCTTAACTCTGATATATCATGTTTCTCATATTTGTCAGGTTACATCATCGGCGAGGCATCGAACATAATCTTGAGCCGCCGTGTAGAGACCTAATCTAGGCATCTTCGCCCTAAGCTATCCCCAGTCATCTTAGTTTTATTTTTTTACAGGCCCTTGTATTAATATTACCTTAAGCATCCTATTTCAACATATCATACGTAGCGGGTCGGTAGTCTGCAAGTTAACTGGTTGAATGATAGGTCTATGTGGATCTTCGGCGCCACTTTTAAGGAGTAAGTGATTAATCTTTAGACGAGTTATCAGAGCGAGAACATAGCGAGGGAGATGTGTCGTCTCTCCTGGTGAAGATTGTAACCATGATGCTCACGCTCAACAGCGAGAGGTGGCTCAATAAAGGTGTTCTAACAGCCCTCAAGGAGGCTGCTGAAGGATATGATCACCATCTCCTAGTCGTAGACGGCGGCTCAACCGACGGTACCGTGGAGGCGGTGAGAGCCACATTTGGGGACAGAGCGATTATACTCCACTGTCCAGAGAGGAATCTCGCGGTATGCAGAAACTTCGCCTTGGATCATGCCCCAACTGGCGCTGACTTCTACTGTTGGGTAGACTCCGACATAGTTGTCCCGAAGAACTTCTTCCAAAGGCTTATCCCCTTATTCGATGATCCTTCGGTGGGGACTGCTGAGCTTACGGCACGCCTCGAAGGCGGCGGGCTTGGTTCAGTAGCTGGGTACTACAAGGAGCTCAAATCAGCTGATGAGAGGGGTGTGAAGGTAGCTAGTGGCGGTGCAACTGTCTGCTTGATTATGCGGCCTGAACTTGCTAGGGCTATACGTATGGATGGGCGGCTCAGGAGGGCGGGGGAGGATGTTTCCCTGCATCATCAGGTTACTGAGCGGGGTTACAAGGCCGTTGTAGATCTGGACGAGCCTGTCGCTAGGCATATTAGAACTCCATCCCTCCAAGAGGAGGTCCGTCGACTAATATATCGAGGTATGGCTAGGGCTCTCAACCTTAAACTCCACCAGAAGGTTATAGGGGGCAGCATCATTAGAGCTACACTTTCAGGATTAGTGACGATTGCGGCTTGGTTTCTCCTCGTCTATGGTTTAATCTCCGCGGCGATTTGGGCGTTTATACCTCTCCCCATTCTGCTTGTGCGGCAAGCGGCAAAACTAAAGAGACCTTGGAAAATCCACCTCGCCATGGTAGGGTTGCTACTCTCCACAGTATATCTGGTGGGTTTACTCTACGGTTTCTTCAAATACTGGGTGTTCAACCTCTGAGTTTTGAGGTTGCAACCTCGCGGATGATGCTGTCGATCTCCTCTCTGAACCTCTCAAAGCTGAACCTCTCTGCTGATTTGGCGAAGTAGAGCGCGGACTCTCTACTCCAATTATTCAACCAGTATTCAACCTTCTGAGCCGCCTCCTCCAGGTTTCTGTATGTGAAGTCCTTGCAGGGCACGATCTCCTTCTGCCCTCCTTCGTCTGGCACTATGGGGGCGAGTCCTCCGCTCATCGCCTCGGCGATCGCCATTCCAAAATGTTCGTCTCTTGTTGTGTGAAGATAGACCTTTGAAGCTGCCAACACAGCCATCTTCTCGTCGAAAGATGTGTTGATGTGGAGTTTAACCCTGCCAGTCACTCCCAACTCTTGGCTTCTTTTCTTTATAGACTCGATGACGGTGCTGGATGTCTGCTTAGAGGGGGTGGTGCCTACTATGTGAAAAACCGCGTCCCTTACACGTTCAGCTATCTCGGGGATAAGTTCAAGTCTCTTCTCCGCCGTGAAACGGGAGACTGTGGCAACCCAGTTCTTCCTAAGACCGTCGCAATTGATCAGCGCCCTATAGAGCTTGACATCTACAGGGGGGTAGACTACTCTGGCTTCCAACCCAGTGGTAGCTGAGATTATTTCCTTCGAGTATTCGCTGTTCGTGAGAATCCGAGTTTTGAGTCCCCGCTTCAACCGCCCCGCGATAGCTCGGTAAATGTTATAGTATGTTTTGGTGAGGTTGTTCCTGTTATACTTGGTGGAGAGTTCCTCTCTGGTTGGAGGGGTATGTATGTAAATTATGTCAGTGTTCCAGAAGAGGTTGCGTCCATAAGAGTCAAAAGTTACGTCGCATTTATGCTTCAACCACAGCACTGGTAGAGGAGGGAGGAACTGCCTGTATAAGCCAGCCACCTCAAGGCTGGGTAGCAGAGAACTCCGACCCTCCACATCAGGCTTAAAGACCCATCCGAGATCCCTCTCGATTACATCCCATCTGGTCGGCTTGGTGGTCAACAGAGTTACGGTGTGGCCTTTCTCCTTGAGAGCCCTCAAAAGGTAGACGAGAAATACATCACCTCCACCGACAAGGCCTTTAGTGGTAGCCACATTCCGGTGTATAACTCCGATTTTCATCTCTTCAAACGCTCTTTAATAGTTCCTAGACTTCTCATGGTAGGTCAGGTGGGCCTCTAAGTAGCCCAGTCAAAGTTCCTAGGGCGTAGCTTATAGAGGCCGAGGTTAGCAGGATGGGTAGGAGTGGATGTTTTCTAGCTTGGGGTAGATGTTTAAAAAAGGTTAGTGGCGCGAAAGGTATTAGGAGCTTCGTCTTCAAGCGGGGCATCTGAGAGATTTCTCTTGCGAATATTGACCAACGCCCGAAGTTGAACTGCTGCCTTACAAAGCTGTATAGTCTCTCAGGGTGGTTGTGGTAAACCACTGCCCTAGGCTCGAACCCTAATGTATACCCTCTACGGATTATTCTCCAAGCCAACTCCACATCTTCGGCAGCCCCAAGTCTTTCATCAAAGCCTCCGGTCTCCTCTAGAACCCTCTTAAAGTAAAGAATATTCCCAGTACCATAGTGTGGACAGTTGGCAACGACGAGATCTAGCAACCTCGGAATCCTTTTTTGCCGGTTGCTAGCGAGAATGTTACCCGCAACCCCTGCAACTCTCTCATCTTCTAAACCCTGATATTTTAAAAGATTTACCAACCAGCTCTCATCTGCCACCGCGTCAGAATCAATGAAGACGATCAAATCACCTCTCGCCGCCTTTATCCCGGCGTTTCTAGCCCTAGCCCTCCCACGCCTCGGCTCGCTTATGACCCTAACCTCCATTCTGGTAGCAACCTTGGATGTCGAGTCGGTAGAGCCGTTGTCAACTACTATAATTTCGTCCGGATATCGGCTCTGTTTCTTAATCGACCTTAGGCAAGCCTCTAATGTAGCTTCTGCGTTACGTGCTATCACGACAACGGAGCATGCCAAATTTGTTGGGGATCGCCCTGTCTCTTTCTTCAAAGATTCACAGCCACCTAAGTTCTACGGTAGTCTTCTAGTGATGAAGCGTATGTACATCGTGAGGAGAACACCTACAATGTATTTAGGTCTTCTGAGGATTTCTCTGAAGATTCTCTTCCTGTGGAAGACCGGTCTTACTATCTGGTTAAATTTTGCCTTTCCATATTTCTTCTTCAGCCCTCTGAAAGCCCTACGTGAGGCAAGTGTCTTGTAGACTACATCCTTCAACCCGACCTCCTCATCGTGGATTAAGTATCCCTTCGATATTGCGGCCATCTTGTAGCCAGCTCCTCTCGCACGCTCCAAGAGTTCTAGGTCGTCGCATAGGGTGAAGGAGGGGTCGAAGAGTCCTATATCTTCTAGCACTCTTCTCTTGAAGAACATAGTCTTGAAGGTGCTCTCCCTAATGATAGAGATACTGTTTGCCATATATGATTTAGTTGGCTTCTTGACGACTGGCACCGCCACTACGTCGTAGCTTTCCATAGCTTTAGCCACGCACTCTTCAACCACCGTGGGGCTTAAATATTCGTCCTCATCTAGGAAATACACATACTCCCCTCGGCTCTTTCGGAAGCCGTAGTTCCTCTTCTCAGCAGGGAAACCCTTGAACTCTACCGTGATGACCTCTATATTTGGGTATGTTTGCCTCTCAATCTCGCGGAGGCACCTCTCAGCCTTGACCTTATTATGGACTGGAATTATTATCGACACTAACCCTCGAGTGTTGGGAGGGGCTTTCACCTCCGCCATACCTCTACCTCAACATAAAAAATAGCGGCAAGTTAAATTAAATTATGACGCAAATCTGTGATCGCTGAGAAGCCATAATTATAACTGCCAGCTTGACAATGTCTAGACAGAGTTGATTGGTCGGGATGATGAGAACTGAGCCGCTCTCCGTCGCGATGGTTGGCGATTGCGCCTACGTCGGTGAGACGCTTATAAAATATGCGCCGCCATGGATCAAGTATACTCACAAACGGAGGACTCGAGGTTTATACTCGAAGACCTTAGGTATATTGTTCAAAATTCTATTCACGAAGGCCGAGATCTTCCACGTCCACTACGGTCTCCAAGATCACTACCTTGTGAAAATGTTGAAGAGGCAACCTACAGTCTGCCAGTTCCACGGCTCCGATCTAAGATATACGCTCAATACTAGACTCGGCTGGATCGTGAAAAAGAACCTGAAAACCGCCGACAGAATACTGGTCTCAGTCCCTGACATAATCAAAGTTGCCAAGTACTTCAGGGAAGATGCCGAGTATCTCCCTAACCCAGTAAACCTCCACCTCTTCAAGCCAGCCCCCCTACCCCAGACGGATAGGTTTAGAGTCCTGCTTGCGTCGAGCCTAAGTACCATGAGGGGCGCAGACATCTTTCTGAAAGGGTTTGCAAAATTTCAACGCAACCACCCCAACTGCGCGGTAGAGGTTATAGATTACGGTAATGAGCGATGGCAGTTGCTCTCTCTACTAAAAAGCCTAAATGTAAAGTGTAGAGTACACCCTAGACGTCCACACGAAGAGATGGCCAGCCTCTATCACCATGTAGATGTAGTTGCAACGGATTTCCGTCTGCCTTACCTCCATATGACATCGCTCGAGGCAATGGCCTGCCATAGACCAGTCCTCCAATCCATAGACAACTCCCTATACGGTAGGAACGGCGTGCCACCCCCACCACCAGTTGTAAGCGTTGAAGGTGAAGAAGGAGTTGTGGAGGGGCTCACCCTTCTAGTTGATCCCCCAGTGAGGGAGAGAGTGGCGGAGGCTCAGGAGAAGTATATCCACGCCTACCATAACCCCTCACAGATCATTGAGAAAGTAGCGTGCATCTATACGCAACTCCTAAAGTGAATAGGTCACGCGGAGTCAGCGGGTGGCTTCTCAGCCAGCGAGTGGAGCTGACACGTAGAAAACTGCATATACACTTGTTAAGCGTTATAACTAACCTAGAGGTGGTTGGATGAAGCTAATCAAGGGAGTAATGGTCAGAGAGCTTGAGGAGCATATAGACGAGAGGGGGCTACTCTGCGAGATTATACGGGAGGACTGGGATATATATGAGGATGTTAAGATGGCATACTTCTCAAAGAGCCATCCAGGTGTGATACGCGCATGGCACAGGCACCTCAGGGGGCAGATAGACTTTTTCACGGTACCCTCGGGCCGCATTAAAGTAGCTATCTATGATGACAGAGAAGGCTCCCCTACATGCGGAATGATAAACGAGTTCCTTATAGGTGAAGATAAACCGATGCTATTGAGAATACCGGGAGATTGTTGGCATGGCTTCAAGGTAATAGGGGACAAGCCTGCAATCCTAATCAACATGCCAACGAAACTCTACGACTATGCGAACCCAGACGAGGAGAGGCTTCCCTACAACTCAGACAAGATTCCATACAATTGGACGTGAAACCTAAATCTGGTTGTCACCAGCGGATTCAAATTGAAGATCCTCATCATCGGCGCAGGAGGTCTCCTGGGCGCGAAAGTCTTAAAGGAGGCCGTGATGAGAGGTTGCGACGTCTATGCAGCCGCTAGAACACCCATAGCAGGAGCGCCTAAACCCCTACTGCTGGATGTCACAGACAAGAGACTGGTGTTGCAAACCATACGCAAGGTAAACCCTGAGGTGATTATAAACACTGCTGCTTTCACCGATGTGGATAAATGTGAGGTTGAAAAAAACGTCGCATTGGAAGTCAATGCCAATGCGGTGGGCTACATCTCCGAAGCCGCCTCACAGGTCAGGGCATACTTTCTCCATGTATCAACAGACTACGTGTTCGATGGCGAGAAAGGTATGTATATTGAGAGCGACCCTCCAAACCCTATCAACTTCTATGGTTATACTAAACTTCTCGGAGAAGAGAAGGTGAGGAACCTAGCCAGAGACTGGTGTATAGTGAGAACCAGCGCGTTGTTTGGTTGGGGGATCGGGGCTAAACTTAACTTTGCTACGTGGGTGATAAATGGGTTGAGGTCGGGGCATGTTCTGAACATTGCAACCGACCAGTACGTCTCACCAACTTTTAATACCGACTTGGCTAGGTTGATTATGGAGATCGCTGATAAGCGGTTAACCGGCATATTCCACGTGGCTGGATCTGAGAGGGCGAGCAGATACCAGATGGCTATAACTGTATCCGAAATTTTTGGACTGAATAGAAATCTTATCCGGCCTGTACCCTCTAGCTTGTTAGGTTGGAAAGCGAGGAGGCCGAGAGACTCGTCGCTTAATATAGGAAAGTTTACTAGCGAGCTTAAGTTGAAAAACTTCAATCTAAGTCAGGCCCTCACTCAAATGAGGGAGGAGGAGGTTAGAGGGGGGTTATGAAGGGCTTACTATTAGCCGGAGGCTACGGCACTAGGCTTAGACCCTTAACTTACACCGGCAATAAACATATGATTCCAATAGCGAACAAACCTATGCTCTTCTATGGTTTAGGCCACCTCAAAGATGCGGGGATAAGTGAGATAGGGATAGTTTTAGGCCCTGTGAAGGAGGGCATCTTGGAGGCGGTTGGTGATGGCTCAAAGTTTGGAGTCAAAGTCACATATATAGAGCAACCTGAACCTAAGGGTCTAGCCCACGCAGCTTTGATATCTAAGGATTTTCTCGGCGACGAGCCTTTCGTGATGTACCTTGGCGATAACCTCCTAAAGAACGGTATAAGCTACCTTGTGAATGAGTTTAAAGGTTCAAGATGCGATGCGCTCATCGCGGTAGCTCAGGTGAATGCCCCTGAGAGGTTTGGTGTAGTTGAGATAGTAGACGGGAAGCCTGTAAGGTTGGTGGAGAAACCTAGGGAGCCTAGGAGTAACTTCGCACTTGTGGGTGTTTATTTCTTCACCTCGAAGATCTTCGATGCTATAAAAAGGATTAAAGTCTCTTGGAGGAACGAGCTAGAGATAACTGACGCTATACAACAGTTGATAGACCTGGGCGGGGATGTTCATGCTCATGTCGTGCGGGGATGGTGGAAGGATACAGGAAGGCCGGAGGATATACTCGAAGCTAACCAGCTAGTGCTTTTTGATCTGGAGGGCTTCAATTATGGCGTTGTAGAGAAAAATGCGTCTCTGACTGGGAATGTCGGCATTGGGGCGGGAACTAAAATTCTGAGTGGCACGCATATAAGGGGGCCGGCTATAATCGGCGAGGGGTGCGAGATCGGCCCCAACGCCTACATTGGGCCTTACACTTCTATAGGCAATAATGTTACCATTAGGGATGCTGAGGTTGAGAACTCCATAATCATGGACGACGTGTTCATCGCATGCAAAGGAAGAATTGTCGATAGCCTGATAGGGAAACACTCCGAGATAACCCATGACGCTGAGTGTTTACCTAAGGGATTTAGATTTATTGTGGGGGATCGTGCAATTCTCAAGGTTTGATTGCACTTGGAATGCTTATGCCATCCGGAATTACCCTAAAGCATCCGGCATGCTGGCAGGTATGTAGACTAGATTACAAGCGTGCTATTGAAGTGGTTGAGTGCTAGATGATATAAAAAAAATCGAGACTAGAATAGAGCAGATCAATCGAGCCGTTAGGATATAGACTCATTCCTGATTATCTTCCAAGCTCCAAACCCTTTCTTGCCAGTGGCCACCATCGTAATTCTCCGTCCCTTCCTCTCGACGACCTTAATCTCCCCAGCTTTCGGCGTGTCTCCCGTAAGCTTTCACCTCCGAGCTTTAAGCTTTATTATATTTTACAACTAATACGTTTTATTATAGAAAAATTAGCCGAAAAACAGCTTTAGAAAATGTTTAGAGCCTAAAAAACAAGCGTGAGTTGCTTAAATTCGACAGCTAAGCTTGTAAAATTTACAGCTTCTTGTCTTCTGTGGCGAGTAAACTTAGCAGCAAGTCTGCGTCATATGGTAGACAATCCATCCACGATGTAGCCGACCGCTATGGCAGCGATGAAGATGGCCATAACCCTAGCAATAACCAGAGACCCAGTCTTACCCAGAAAACGGTAAATGTAACCAATGTACCGCAGGATGAGCCATGTTATAATTAGGACTATTATGACTGCTGAGAAAGTTATGAGTATCCCTGAGCTTTGGAGGAGTATAATAACGGTAACTATCGCTCCGGGGCCAACCAAAAGCGGGCAAGCGATGGGGACTGCTCCGACGCTATCAGGCTCAACTTTCTTCTCCTCCCACCCGCCATAGACTAGAATCTTCATAGCAAGTAGCAGAAGCAGCATCCCCCCAGCTATCATGAAACTGTCTAGGGAGATGTTGAAAATAGAGAGCAGCCGGTCGCCTGTGAGTGCGAATACTACCAGTAGGGCGAATGATACGATCAGAGCCACACGAAAGGTTCTTCTCCGCTCTTCAAGGTTTAAATCAGTAGTCAAACCCACAAATATGGGGATGTTCCCCAGCGGGTCCATTATTATGAATAAGGCGACCACACCTCTTGTAAGGGCCATGAGAGGCTCAGGAAGCATTGCATACTCTTCTAACATTTCTCAACCCTTTAAGTGTGGACTCTGAGATTTACGCCCTATAATTTGAACATTTATACTATTCGTGGAGCCAACCTTGGTTTTCAATCCACCGTATACGATAACCACATGTTGAGGTCCCTGCGGGGGTACCTCCCTAACCAGCAACCTCTCCACCGTAGGGGGAAGCACTTCGCCGGGAAGATGAGTATCCAGCAGGTAGGGTCTCACCCCCCAAGATAAGAGTAACCTTCTCTGAAGTGTCTCATTTCTAACTAAGGCGATGATGGGCTGTGAAGGTCTACACATGGACACCCTATAGGCACTCAGGCCCGACCTAGTAGGTACGACCATCGCTTTTGCGTTTATATCCATGGCTATTTGGCATGCTGAGTAACTGATAATGCCAGCCATTGTACGCTTGAGAGCTTCCCTCCTCTCGGTAAGAATCCGCGCATAGGGGAGACTCCTCTCAGCATTCCTCGCAACTCTAACCATGACCTTAACGGCCTCGACCGGATACATCCCAACCGCAGTCTCCTCTGAGAGCATTAAAGCGTCAGTTCCGTCTATGACGGCGTTTGCTATATCACTCACCTCAGCCCTCGTTGGGTTAGGGTTCGTCACCATCGAGACTAACATTTGGGTGGCGGTTATCACAGGCTTCCCAGCCATATTACAGGCACGTATTATCTGTTTTTGGAGGAGGGGGATATTCTCAAAGCCTGTCTCAACCCCCAAATCTCCACGGGCGACCATCACGCCGTCTGAGGCTCTAAGTATCCTCTTGAGATTCTTGATTGCGATCTTACGCTCGATCTTGGCCACCAAACCCGCCTGGCTCCCCTTCTCAGTTAGAAGTTCTCTGGCTTTTTTCAAATCCGCATCTGTTTGAACGAAGGATAAAGCTACGAAGTCAACTTTATTCTCAGCTCCGAACCCTATCCCTTCAATGTCCTTCTTCGTTATCGCTGGTATGTTAAGCCTCTTTCCCGGGATATTCATTCCCTTACCTGAGTGGAGTATGCCGCCCGTTAAGACCTTGCAGCGTATATCAGACCCTTTAACCTCGGAAACACCAAGCTTGATCGTTCCGTCGGCTAGGTGGATTTCATCGCCTGCACTAACCTCGTCGACTAGGTCAGGATAGTTAATTGATACCCGACTCGCATCACCGTCGACCTGGTCGGCTGTAAGTGTAAACTCTTCCCCGTCCTGGAGGCGAACGAACCCAGCCGAGAAGTTGCCTATCCTCAGTCGAGGCCCGGGTAGATCTAAAAGTATGGCAAGAGGTTTCCCTAGCTCCAATGAGAGCTCCCGAACTAAACTTATAATCTTTTTGTGGCTGTCGAGTGTTCCGTGGGACATGTTGAGGCGGGCCACATCCATACCTGCCTCAACTAACGCGCGCAGCTTCTCGTAAGAGAAAGTTGAGGGCCCAATCGTGCAAATTATCTTCGTCTTTAACAAGTAAGAACCTCCACGGATGTGCTATGGCTGACGCTCCACGTACGGAGTGTTGAAATCTGTTCTCCCAAGGTTCTCATGCCCTAACGGGCAGCCTTACCTAGAACGCCGTGGTTACACTTTGCTTCCAAACGTAATGAGAGGAGGGAAAAAGGATTCGGTCATCTCTTAAACGAGGCTTATCTCGATATATACATCGTCGGGGACTCTTACTCGCATAACCCGCCGCATAAGCCTCTCATTGGCTTCAACTTCAATCAGCCGTTTATGGACCCTCAACTCGAAATGATCCCATGTGGCGGTGCCTTCGCCGCAGGGGCTCTTTCTTGTGGGTTGCACGATCCGCTTTGTGGGGAGTGGTATGGGGCCTGAAATCTTCGCTCCAACCTTCTCCGCTATATCCTTGATCTCTTTGCAGATCTCGTCCAGTTTCTGCTGATTCACGCTAGTCAAGCGAATTCTGGCTTTCTGCACCATGCAATCCTCTGTCCAACATTTAACGCTATAGTAGGATGGTAAGGTAAGTCGAACCTATCACTCGACTATCTCCTTTACGATTCCTGCAGCTACAGTCGTGCCCATATCTCTTATAGCAAACCGCCCTAACTGCGGTATCTGAGCATAGGTCTCGATCGCTATTGGGCGCACTGGTTGCAATCTCACCAACGCCCCATCCCCAGTCTTTAGGAAGGCAGGCTTCTCCTCTACGGTTTCACCAGTTCGAGGATTAATCTTCTTCATCAAATCTGCGAACTTGCATGCCACCTGCGCTGTATGGGCGTGAAGCACCGGCGTGTAACCTTGGGCGAGCGAGGTCGGGTGGTGGACAACTATTATCTGAGCTATAAACTCCTTCGCCACCTTCGGGGGATTTGTCACATGCCCACATACGTCCCCCCTCTTAACGTCGGCTTTCGAGATGCCTCTCACGTTAAAGCCTATGTTGTCCCCAGGGATAGCCTGTGGGATTTTTACATGGTGGGTTTCAATGGATTTAACCTCACCCTTCACATTAGCCGGCATGAAGACGACATTGTCTCCCTCCTTCATGATGCCGGTCTCAACTCTCCCAACCGGTACTGTTCCAATGCCGGTTATAGTGTAGACATCTTGTATTGGAACTCTGAGAGGCTTATCTATAGGCTTGGGTGGAACCTCGAATAGATCTAAAGCCCCTTCTAGAGTCGGTCCTTTATACCAACCCATCTTATCACTCGGTTTTACAAGGTTATCGCCAACCCAAGCCGATATCGGTATAAATTGGATTTTCGAGGTGTCAAAGCCGACAGTCCTAAGTAGGTGTTCAAGCTGCTTTCGGCACTCTTCATACCTAGTTTGGCTGTAATTGACTGTAGGGTCGTCCATTTTATTAATTGCCACAACTAACTGATTTACCCCCAATGTCTTCAAGAGGAAAGCATGCTCCCTGGTCTGGCCTCCCGCCTCAATCCCAGCCTCGAACTCTCCCTTCTTAGCCGAGGATACCAAGATTGCACAGTCAGCCTGGCTGGCACCTGTAATCATGTTTTTTATAAAGTCACGGTGGCCAGGTGCGTCGATGATCGTGAAGAAGTATTTGCCGGTTTCAAACTTCCAGTAGGCAAGGTCGATGGTTAACCCTCTCTCCCGTTCCTCCTTCATCCGGTCCATAACCCAGGCAAACTTGAAAGTCTCTCCTCGCCCAGCTTTCTCTGACTGCGCCGCATACTCCTTTATATCCCGTTCGCTGACTGCACCCTTCAAGAAAAGCAGGTGACCCATACAAGTCGACTTTCCATGGTCTACATGTCCGCTTACGACTATGTTCAGGTGAGGCTTCTCAGGCAATCTACTTCAAACCTCCGAGTGTCATTCCTACAAGTTTATATACGGCTTATTTATCAGCCTTGGCTTATGGCTTATCATATTCCGTCGATTTAAACTTTTTCTCAACAAATTGTCGCTCCGTTCATTACGCGTGAAATATTTAAATCGAGGTTGGGAAGTATACACTGCAAAACTGCTGGTGATTGTGTGGCTGAGAAGGTTGGGTCTGAGCCCATAAAGCTCTTTGGCAAGTGGGGTTTCGAAGGTTTAGAGGTAAAGGATCCAGGGCTCGCACGATACATTTCAGTAAAGGATACTCTTACAGCCCACTCAGGGGGCAGGCATGAACATCAACGTTTTCTCAAGTCTGAGATCTCGATAGTTGAGAGACTTGCAAACCAATTGATGAGGCCTGGAAAAAATGGTGGCAAGAAAGCCCGTGCTTTACAGATAGTAAAGAACGCTTTTGAGATAATTCACCTCAAGTCGGGGAGAAATCCGATAGAGGTTCTAATTCGCGCTATAGAGAACTCGGCGCCCTGCGAAGATACTACCCGAATTAGTTATGGAGGAATTGTATATCACGTCGCCGTGGATGTGGCGCCTCTCCGCAGGCTTGACTTAGCTTTGAGGTTCTTGGCCGATGGGGCTAGGAAAAATGCTTTCGGCAACATTAAGACAATAGATGAAAGCCTTGCTGATGAGATACTATTGGCAGCTGAGAGAGATAGCAAGAGCTATGCCGTGGCCAAGAGAGATGAACAAGAGAGGATTGCGCTCTCCTCCAGGTAAAGGCGAATAACCTCTGGTTAAAAGATTATTCGCCTCACTATTCTATTGGCAAGATGAATGTGAAAATAGCGATCTTCTGAGAGGCTGCGGAGCTAAGCATCGCAGCTATGGAAGGCTTCTATAGAACGAGTAAAAATTGGGGGCGTATACACCAATATCCCAATAGAAGACTAAAGGTAAAAATGTCTCCTCTGGTCAGACTTTTAAGACTGACAGAACGGTATTTGTTGATTTTTAAAGAATTTAAAGTAATACCAGGGGTGAAGTCTTTCTCGACTAGGGACCCCACGTTTGTTCACTAAATCTACTCTTCACCGCTTAATGGTTGCGCTAAATTCGCAGTAAGGCGAGCCAGCTGAGGCACACGCTGTTTCCTCCAATGTAATGTTTCTGACTATGATCTGCTCGATCAGACCTTCGAGCATTCCTCGCATAAAAACACATGTCTCACCGCCTACACCAGTTTCCACCTCGAAGCCTCTCTCGACTCTTAAAACAATCTTTCCATCCTCAGGGTTGAACGCGCATATGTTTAGTAATCCTAGCTTCATTTCTTTCATGAACCGTTGGAGATATGACAGAAGCTCGTCAACATTTTTAGGCTCATAGTTAGCGTTCAACCAGCCGTACAAGTAGATTCCACACTCTTTCGCCGAGTAATAAATAAAAACATCAGCGACCGAGGGTGTTAAGGTCTTTCTTAGGCAATTTAAAAATTTAATTAGCATTCCAACCTCAGACTTGCAGGTTTTCCTATACATTGGAGGTCAAGTAGGTAATTTTTATGCCACATGGGTTGGGCTCGATTTCCTTTTTGAGTATAATCTAGCCCATGGGTTTACTTACTGATTGAGTGTTGAATTTCCATATTTAACATGGTGCTAAGAAAATCGATCGACATTGGAAATGTTAAAATGTCGAAACCCTACAAAATCTGTAACCCACGTTGAATATTTACCAAGACGAAATTAGGCAGTCTTCTCGGCTCTCTCAGAGGACGCAACTAGACTTCTCACAGTATCCGACATCGGAGTCTTAACAAATCCCCTCTGGTACACTGTAAACCGCTACGTGAAGTTGCTGGTGAAAGAAAACAGTGTCAAGATGACAATTATGGGTGGGAGAACAAGGCTCTTCGAGCCAACCAAAGAGAGAGACAACAAGCAATACACAGCTCCGTCTCGAACACGCAACAATACTCACTAAAGTATATTGCGTGCGAAGACAAGTCTTACCACTCTTAAATAAGATTGCCTTAATTTATCACTGTTTCAAACTCGCGTAGTCGTGGCGGAATAAGAGTCTAAAAATAAACGGACAAAGGTATGTCCATTCGCCGGTAGAAGCTGTAAAGAGAGCGCCACCATCGCCTTTCAGCGTGCAGGCTTCTGCTTCTTCCCTAACAGCAACTCTGTTAAGGATACACCATTTATGGCGATGGTCTGGTATCGAACGCCGGGGAGGTCTCCGTAAGCCCTACCACGAGGTCCTCCGATGCCGCAGATTAAAACTTCATCATGTTCTTCCACAAAGTTGAGTGCGCCGTCACCTGGCAGAAAAGCTGTTACTACCTTGCCGTTCTTTATCAGCTGAACCCTTACACACTTCCTGACGGCACTGTTAGGCTGCCGACTTTCAATGCCTACTTTCTCAAGGACTATTCCCCGTCCCATCGGCGCCTTTTGGAGGGGGTCTGACTTTACATCCAGCTTTAGCATTCTCCGTTTGTAGTAACGGTCACTCCACCTGAAGGACTGTCTAGTGAGTCTGAGCTTCCTACCAGCAAACTCGCCCGGCATTTCAATCACTTTTTTTTATATTCACGGATGGAAGTGGCTATTTATTTACGACTTTATTATATAAGGATATCTTGGAGTGGCTCGGGAGTTGCTCTATTTCAAAGTACTGTGACACATTTTGCTAGATTACATGGTTTGTCAGGGTCGTAACCCCTCTCCACTGCCATATAGTATGCGAAAAGTTGCAAAGGCACCACGTAGAGGATAGGTGAGAGGATTTCTGGAGCGCCCTTAGGGACCTCTATATGGTCTTCACCATACCCTAACACTTCTTCGTCGCCCTCCTCTGCAACAGGTATAATAACCCCTCCCCTAGCCTTCATCTCCATCATGTTGCTTAGCGCCATCTTTCGCGTTTCATCCCTAGGCACAATGAATATTATGGGGAAACCAGGTTCGACAAGACTAATAGGGCCATGTTTGCTCTCCCCAGCTGGGTAAGAGAGGGCTGGAACTCGGGCAACTTCGAGGAGTTTCAATCGTCCTTCCAGCGCTGTTGCACTACTAATTCCCCTACCTAGGAAATAGAAAATAGGCGACTCTCGATATTTCTTCGCGAGGAGCTTTATCTTACCCTCCTCCCTTTTGATAACAAGCTCGACAAGGTTAGGTGTTTCCTTAAGTCTAACGTTGAACTCATCAATCTCATCTTGAGAAATCTTTCCTCTGAGTTTTGCAAGCCGCAAGGCCAACTGCGCCAAGACAATAAGTTGAGCTGTGAAGGTCTTGGTAGCAGCCACTCCGATCTCTGGTCCTGACTGTTGGCAGATATATGCACGGGAGATCCTAGTCAAAGTTGACCCGATAACGTTAGTCAGCCCCAGCACTGTCGCTGCTCTTAGCCTTGCGTACTCGGCGGCTTGGAGGATATCAGCCGTCTCTCCGGATTGGCTGACGGCGAGTATGGTACTATCTATGTGGATTGAATCGCCATACTGCTGGATCAGCTCAGATCCGACGACTGGGTAGGCAGCGACGCATGCAAACTTGCTGAACATATATGAAGCTGCAAGACAAGCATGGTATGAGGTGCCTGAGGCTAAAAGGAATATCTGTTTGGAGCGGTCTAGAAAAGTAGCTATCAGATCTAGGTATCTATCTTGAAGTAACAGAGCGTTTCTGAGCGACCGAGCCTGTTCATGTATCTCCTTGAGCATGTAATGGGGGAAGCCTCCCTTCTGAGCTGTCTCAATGCTCCAGTCAATAATTTTTGGCTTCCTCTCAACGATACTCCAATCTTCTATTTTTCGTATCTCGTAACCAGTATCAGAAATTACTACTAATTCGCCATCCATTACGTCAACTATCCTATTGGTGAATGGAAGGATGGCTGGTATATCTGAAGCCACGTAAAGCCCTTCTGAACCTACGCCGATTAGCAGAGGGTTCTTCTCCCTCAGGCAGACAATCCCATCCTGCTCTCCCTCATAGATGACTGCAGCTGAATATGAACCCTCCAGCCTTTTTGCAGCTTCCCTCACAGCCACTGGGAACTTTAACCCAGCCTTTATTTTGTCCTCTATAAGGTGGGGGATAACTTCGCTGTCGGTCTTCGATACGAAGATGTGCCCGGATCCTTCCAGCTCTTTCTTCAGCTCTACAAAATTCTCAATAATTCCATTATGGACCGCGGCGATTCGATGTGAACAATCAATGTGTGGGTGAGCGTTAACTTGTAGCGGTGCACCATGGGTTGCCCACCGTGTATGTCCAATTCCGACCCTGCCGGGAAGATCTTCAAGGTTTAGTCGCGCATGGATGTGATCAAGTTTTCCCTGATCTTTTTTCACGAATATAACTCCTTCGTGGAGGGTTGCTATCCCAGCTGAGTCGTATCCCCTATACTCCAACCTTTTTAAAGCTTGGTAGATGACTTTGGCTACCTGATCAGATCTCTGCACGCAGCCGAAGATCCCACACAACCCTCCTCAACCTCCTCCAGATTTATTAGGTGCGAAATGTCAAGGCTCACTCCGCTGCTGTCCTGAGCAGCCTTTAATTGCAAGATTCCAATAGGTGGCAATAACGTCTTAAGCGTTTCTCGTCTATTTTCAAAGTTTTAAGCAGCTTCTAAGCAACTTGCGGAAATCTTAAAAATTATAAGATACTTAGATGTTACCTCAGATTGAAATTTACTGGTTGTGAGTCTGTTTGCTCCGCCCAGCGAGTATGGTTAGGGTCGAGGTTGTAGCCCCGTCTGATAGGATAGATGATCTATTACGAAGCATAGGCAGACTCGGTTTAGCGCACTTCATCAATCTTAACACCGTGAAGATCAACAAATATAAAACTGTAACCGAGGATGTTGAGAGGTCTACGAGGGAAGACCACCTCCTTCACCTGTCCAACAGGATAATTAATGTTAAGAAGAAACTTGGGTGCATCCCTCACCCCCCTGAACCAGTAGCCCTCAGGTCGGAGCCCGCGGAACTTTTGAGAGAGATAGAAGAACAGCTGCGGAGCATAGAGGTTAGTATCGCCGAAGTTGAGAATCTGGTTAAGATGGCTGCTGAGGAGAAGTCATCCCTTGAACGCGACCGAGTTCAGTTCTATGATGAACTGCAGGGGGTTAAGGGCTTCCTCCGCGAGTATGGGCTTGACCTCTCATCCATCCCCGCAATAGATCGGCGATCTCTAGCTGAGAGGGATATCATAAAAGATCTCCATAGCAGACTTCTGGAAGTCCAGAAAGCTCTACTCTATGTGGATATGGTCGGAAAGTTAGCCCTCCCCTATGGGGAACTACCGCCCGATGAGGCTAAGCTAAGGGAAGCTTACGATGAGATAAATGAGCTCCTCTCCCTCACCGAGAAGACCCGAGTGAGTCTGCCTGATGCGCAGGAGCATGTAGCAAAACTTGAAGTTACTCTCCGCGATGCTAAAGACGTTGTTGAGAAGAAGCTTGAGGCAGTCGGCAAACTGAATTCCGCCCGCACATCGGCTGTCACCATTAAGGAGGCGATGAAGAACCTAAGAGAGAAGTTAAGCAAGGAAATCGTAGCCATACTTGGAGAGCGTTTCTGGGCAAATGCCGGAGAGACTGAAAGGTTACTTGATAAATTGGCTGGTCTAACCTTAGGTTCTCCTGAAGTTGAGGAAGCGGTGCGAGGGGTTTCTAGGAGTGCGCAAGAAATTTCGAGAGGCTTCGAGGTTCTGCTCAATGTCGATAAATATCTAACTCTTCAAGAAGTTGACGTAATAATTAACGCTGTGCGTGAGGAGCAGCCCTCAGAGGTTGAGTCATTGCTGGAAAGAGTCAGACGGCTGCTGGCTGTTGCCCCTCTTGAGCATGTTAGAATATTGGAGAGAGCCCTCAATATTTTACGTATAGAACAAAGGATAAAAGTGCTCACAGATGAGCACCCCAAGCTCTTAGCCAAGTTGGAGGAGATAGCGAGGAAAGTAGCCCCTCTACACGCCTATGATGAAGCTGTCGGCATCGAGCTTAAGTTGGAGGAGTTGAAGAGGAGATCTAGACGGACAGCTAGAACCACTGTATTCGAGATGTGGGTCAAAGAATCGGATATTGAAAAGCTCGCTAACATGGTGAGGGAGGCTTTCCCCGGTGTGGTTCTTCACGTTGCAAGTGAGGAGGAGGGTGATAAGCCTCCAACGGTGTTGAGGAATCCGACCATTGCAAGGTGCTATGAGCGGCTTGTGGAAGCATATGGGTTGCCCAACTATCACGAGTTGGATCCATCGATTATAATGGTGCTCTCATTCCCGATAATCTTCGGCATGATGTTCGGGGATATAGGCCACGGCATAATTGTCTTGGTTGGTGGCCTTCTCATAAAGCCCATCTTCGACAAGTATAAGATACAGGGGGAGATGTGGGATCCCCTCTATAAGGGGCGTGTGCTAATCATAAGTTGTGGAGTTATGGCGATTTTGTTCGGTCTCCTCTACGGTGACTTCTTCGGACCAACGTTTACTCATAACCACCACTACCCTGAGGGCCCCTACTGGTATACGATGTTGACTGGTCTATCGGAGCCGCTGTGGTTCAATCCTGCTTTAATGGACTTCGGTGGTCCTATCGTATTGCTAAAGGTCGCCATAATCGTTGGGATAATTCAGATAATTTTTGGGATAGTCCTCGACTTAGCTAACAAACTGGTACATAGGGAATTTAAAGAATGTTTGTGCCCTGTTTCATGGCTCTGGTTCTATGGCGGCTTATCTTATCTCATACTAACCAGAGGTCTCCAGGTAGGCAGGATGATCATAGATGAGCCTCTAAGTTTCACTCTTATCTTGATAGCGCCATTTGTTGGGATGATACTACTCCACGGTATTGCTGAAGGTTTCTCAGAAGGTTTCTCCGAGGCTATCACCAAGGCGATTGAGTCACTATCTAACACCATATCTTATGGGCGGATAATGGCTTTAGGGATCGTGCATGCATTATTCTCTGAGATAGCTCTATTGGGGTGGGGTAGCTTTATGTTCGTGCCTATCTTCTTCTTGGTCACGCTCTTCATGATCCTAGCTCTGGAAGGTATCATAACCTTCGCCCACACCCTTAGGCTTCACTGGGTTGAATGGTTCTCCAAGTTCTATAGGGGAGATGGTGTACCATTTGAGGCGTTCAAAATTGAGTGGAAGTTTGCGAAGGTTGTTTAAATTAGCTCAATTACGTCCAGTGGAGATTAAAGGCTACTCGATGAAGCGGATTCTACTGGCCGGCCTAATATCGCCCGCGTTGGTACTTATCTCTCTGTTCGCAAGCTTGTTCATCACAGCCTCAATGGGGTTAACGCTTGCGGTGAGGTTTGTTATAGTCCTCATAGCAGTGGCGGTTGGGTTTATCGGCAGTGTCATCTTGCTACTTCGTCTATCAAATAGAATTCTCGAGTTTGCCAAGGTGAAAGAAAAGTGCTAAGTTCAGTATACAAATATGGGGAGCTCTCGCCGAGGGCTAGGGGGAAGAAGTCCCGTCTTCTTGTCAAGAGTGATTATGATGCTATGCTAGGGGCTGAAAGCGTCCAAGCCATATTGAGGCGGCTTGAAGGTACACCATACGCCCCCTACGTGTCCTCGGCAGCGCTTGGAGAGCTTGACATCCTGAAAGTAGAACACAGCCTAATGAAGTCATATGAGGCAGACCTTAACTTCTTCGTCTCGCGTCTAAAAGACAATAACGCGATAAACTTCCTCGGAGAATTCAGCAATTCTATACGCCGAAGATGCATCGCTCAAATAGTCAAATCCATCATTTTGGAGATACCGTGGGAGAAAGCCTCCAACTTCATCCACCCATACAGAGACATCGACGCCGCAGCTTGTAAAAGCCTTGTGGAGAGTAAGAATGTTAAGCCTGTCCTGAAGCTCCTCGGCGACGGGATCCTAGAAGCTAAGATTTGGGATCTCGTAAAGGAGATTGTAAATCCTGTAAGGCAAGCCTTGGAGGTTGAGCAGACCATAATCAAGTATACGTCCATTATGGAGTGGGAAAAAGCTAGAGGGCTGAAGGGGCGTGACCGTCAATGCACGGAGCTCTTGGGTGTAACCTTTGATATGGTTAATATTATGGTTGTCCTGAGGATGAAGAAGATGGGCTTTAAACCAAGCGATATCGAGGAATATTTTATTCCCGCGCTGCATAGGGTTACGGAGAAAGAGCTCAAGAAGGCTGCTGCGGCGGCTACGGAGAAGGACTCTCTCAAAGTCTTCACCTCAGGTTATTACATAAACGTTATCTCTCCTTTACTTGGTGCATATGAGATAAACGAGGATTTATCAATCTTTGAGGTTGCCTTCAAGCGTTATCATGCTAACGAGTGTGGGAGGGTCTTCTTTCAACGCTTCTTCCATTTGACTGAGATTCTCGCTTACCTGTATATGAAGCTCTACGAGGTTCGTGATTTAATGGCTATTATTGTAGCTAAACATTTAGGTTTGCCCAGTGAGAAGGCGGAACGTCAACTTGTGCTCCACCAGCCCCCTCACCCACTATGAAAATAACAAAAAGCTTTTAAAGCAAAAGGGATGAAAATAGACAACCATCCAAATTCGGTCGCAGGGTGGAAATAGTGAAGATCAATTCGAAGATGTTCTTCATATTCGTTTTGGGTGTCTCGCTGGTTGGAGCGGCTAATCTACTAAATGTGCACGCCCAAGACGAGGCTACAACCGCTGCCGTGGCTTCACAGCTGGGCTTAATGGCGATAGGTGCTAGTATTGCTATAGCTGGGCCAGGATTAGGGGCTGGTATAGGGTTAAGCATAGCAACCTCTTCGATTGCTGCCGCTGGAGCTGAACGACCCGAGATTATTGGGAAGTTCTTCATCTTTGTAGTCTTCATCGAAGCTATCGCCATATATGGGCTCATAGTAGCAGTCTTCATAATGCTGGTGCTCCCAGGCGCCGTTGCAGCATAGCCACGCAGAAGAGAGACATAACCTCCCCACAACTCTCATTTCTTTTAACTGGCAAGACCACGGATGCTTGCAGTTAGATTATAAAAGTTGAATTTCACCTTCCATGTGGTCCAGAAAACGTCTCATCCTCACCTTGTCTCTGTTAATAACAGAGACCGCGAATAGGTTTCAGAAGCCACTTTACATGCTACGTATTGTTATTGCCCCCTTCATCTTATGATGCTTAGGAGCCCCTTCGCGGCAAACTTTAGGAGTAAACCCAGTTTGGATGGATTTTCTAGGGTGACCCTAGCGGCTGTGAGAGCAGCCGGTTTCAACAGCCTTGATTGATATGCTGTATCACCGTACACCTCAACAATTCTCATAAACTTCTCATCGGAACCAAATAGCCGAAAGAGCAAGTCGAGGTCTCTGTCGGAGAGTCTGTCTAGGAAGGTGCGGACTTTGGATGTGAACTTCAGTTCACTCCCAAACTTAGCCCTCCACCTACTTTCATATCTCTTCAATTGCTGTTGGCTGTAATCTCCCGCGTTCAAGCACTCGGCGGCGGTCTCTCCCGCTATCCTAGCAGCCTTCAACCCAAAATAGACCCCCCCACCTGAGGTTGACTTCGTCTGAGCTGCTGCATCCCCAACAACCAAGAAGCTGTCACCGTAGGTTTTAGAGATTGGCCCGTGAAGAGGTATTCTCCCGCCAAATAGGCGCCTTAGCTTGGCACTTCGAAGCTTCTTAGAGACAACTGGGTGTTCTCTGAGAAGGCTGTCCAGATACTTTCTGCAAGGGTAGGCTGCCTTACTACTCACACAAAGGCCAACTCTAGCTCTATGCTCTCCGAGTGGGACTATCCAGCCGAAGAATCCCGGGGTAAATCTGCTACCAAAGTAAAGTTCTACATAGTCATCCCTTTCGTAATCCACGCCGTCCGCTTCGTATTGTAACCCAACCAAGAAGGATTCTGCACCCCTTAAACCCATGCCCCTTAACAGCGTGGCGTTAGCCCCTTCAGCGTCAATGATCAGCCGTGTAAGAACCTCCAATGAGTTTTCCTCCCCCCGCAGCCTCAGCCTCTTAAAACCGCCGTGCCCAGTTACTTCGAGACACCTCATGCCTGTCAGAAATTCTACACCAACCCCGCATGCTCTCCCTGCCAGCCACCCATCCAATGCCTCCCTATCGATTATGTGAGACTCCACATCCTCCTTACAGACCCTCAGCCTAACATTGCTGGGGGAGTACAAGTAGGCACCCCTAACACTGTTCAATATTATGTCTTTTGGGAGATTGAACTCCTCAAAGGCCCTCGCAGTCAACTTTCCAGTACAATGTAGAGGCTGTCCAGCCTCCCTGTGCTCCTCTATTAGAGCCGTCTTCAAACCTAACCTTGATGCAGTGTATGCGGCCATGCACCCGGTAGGCCCAGCCCCAACAACTGCGACATCAAAGACCATCAGGATTTCAAGGTTAAATATATCCGCTCAGAGGATAAATAGTTCACAGCGTTGCGAGGCCGCCTATAGTGAAACTTCTCGTTAGTGTAGTAGATGAGCATGAGGCACTAGAGGCAATTAAAGGTGGGGCTGATATACTGGATGTGAAGAATCCTCGAGAGGGTTCTCTTGGGGCGAACTTCCCATGGATCATAGAACGAGTCAAACGAGTAGCAATAGATGTGGAAGTTAGCGCCACACTAGGCGATCTGCCAAATCTGCCAGGCACAGCTGCCCTAGCAGCTTTTGGGGCTGCTTGCTCAGATGTCGACTATGTAAAAGCGGGACTATATGGGTCTCGAAACTTCAGCGAAGCCACGGAACTAATGGTTGCTGTTTGTAAGGCTGCGAAAGGATATAGGCCTAAGGTCAAGGTCGTTGCTTCAGGATATGGTGACTATAAGGAAATAGGATGCATCTCGCCGCTGGATCTTCCAGCTATAGCATATAAAGCTGAGTGTGACGGCATCCTCGTCGATCTCAAACTTAAGGACGGCAGGCGCCTCTTTGACTTCCTAGACACCAACGAGTTGAATAGGCTTGCAGCTGAAGCTCATGATAACGGTCTAACAGTTGCTCTGGCGGGCTCCTTGAGCGTTGATGATATCGCTAAGGTTTGGGGGATAGGTGCAGACATCATCGGCGTTAGGGGTGCAGTCTGCACCGGCAGGGACAGGGTTAAAGGTGTGGTGGATCGAAGGCTGGTGGCTATGTGGGCTCAGAAGATGAAGGAGTTAAATGTCTCTAACTGTAAACCAGCTGTCTCAGAGGGAGTCCGCGATTTTTAAGTTCTATACTCCCGCGCACGTTTCGCTATTTTCGCAAAAAGTTTATTAGTTCCATTCTATTATCGAAACTCTACCCGTGCAGGTTAATCATAGAGTTGAATACCATATCTGTTAACTAATTGTTTAACTATACTAAGAGAAGTGATCATATCCTTTGGTGAAAGAAGAAGAATTCACCCTACCTAAACATGAACTGGTTCCTGAACATATGATAGCCTCAGAGGATGAGGTTAGACGGCTTTTATCAACCTATAGGATCAAACTTTACCAGCTGCCTAGGATTAAGCTCTCGGATCCCGCAGTTAAAGCTCTTAAGGCTAAAGTTGGGGACGTAATAAAAATCGTCAGGAAAAGTGAGACGGCAGGCGAGAGTGTATACTATAGGTATGTTGTGGAGGAGTAGCTATGGCCGCGTCACACGAACAGTATTGGAGCCTCGTGGAGCGTTTTCTCAAAGAGGAAGGTTTGGTAAAGCAACATCTGAAATCCTACGATGACTTCATAGAGAATGGTCTGCAAGCTATAGTTGATGAGGTAGGCGGTATAGATATAGCAGCTGAGAACCGTTACAGAATCAGGTTTGGGAAGGTTAATCTTGAGAAGCCCAAGGTTGTGGAGGTAGACGGGTCCGCCCATGGCATCCTCCCCATGGAGGCTAGGCTTCGCAATATCACTTATGCAGCCCCTCTCTACCTAGAAATGTGTATCGAGAGGGATGGAAAGAGGATATCCCCACTCGAACCCATCTACATAGGCGACATACCCATAATGGTAAAATCAAAAAAATGCAACCTTTCAGGGGTGAGTGAAGATGAACTAATTCGGATGGGTGAGGATCCAAGAGACCCGGGTGGCTACTTCATCATAAACGGCTCAGAAAGAGTAATGGTAGGTCTCGAAGATCTCGCCGCTAACCGTATTCTAGTAGACTATGACGAGTCGGGGGTCGGTGTAGCCTACAAAGCAAAAGTCTTCTCAACAACCGTCGGGTTCAGAGCTCGCATAGAAGTCAAGATGAAATCTGACGGGTCTATAAATGTCTCCATCCCTGGAGTTGTTGCGGACATACCATTTGTAATCTTGATGAAGGCTTTAGGGGTTGAGGCAGATAGAGAGATAGCTGAGGTTGTCTCGCCGCTGGAGGAGATACAGGATCAACTGGAGCCTTCATTCGAGAAGTCTGAGGGGGTCCTCAAAACCTCAGATGCGATCCTATACATTGGTAACAGGGTTGCCTTCGGTCAGATTGAAGAGTACAGACTCAAGAAGGCTGAGGGAGTTATAGACAGGAACTTTCTACCACACATAGGTAGAACGCCAGACAAACGGAAGGAGAAGGCCTATTTCCTAGGTGAGATAGCTAATCGGATGATAGAACTCAAACTCGGCATCAGAGCATCTGACGACAAAGATCATTATGCTAATAAGCGGGTGAAATTGGCCGGAGTTCTATTGGCAGATCTATTCAGAACAATGTTTCGCAACCTTTGCCGTGATATGAAATACCAGCTGGAGCGAACCAGTCTGAAGCGAGTTGGCGCCATAGGTGCAATTAACGCTGCAGTCAGACCTGGTATTATCACCGAGAGGATTCAGCATGCCCTAGCCACCGGTAACTGGGGGCGGGGTAAGGTTGGTGTTACTCAGCTACTTGATAGGACAAACTACGTGGCCTCTCTAAGCCACCTTCGCCGTCTTCAATCTCCCCTTAGCCGAAGTCAGCCCAACTTTGAAGCTAGAGACCTCCACTCCACCCATTGGGGGCGGCTATGCCCAAATGAAACACCCGAAGGCTCGAATTGTGGTCTCGTAAAGAATCTCGCTCTCTCGTCGTCTATATCGGTAGGTATAGACCGAGAAAAAGTCAGGGCGCTTCTACTGAACCTTGGCGTTGTAGAATTGGAAAAAGCTAGCAGAGAGCTCAAAGTTAACGGAGCTAAAGTATTCCTTGATGGGGTTATAGGGTATTGTAGCGACCCTCTTGGACTTGTGTCGAGAATTAGAGAGCTGAGGAGGAAGGGTGAGATCAGCCATGAGATCAACATCGCCTTTTATGAAGAGAGGTCTACGAGGGTCATCCTCAGAGAGGTTCACGTAACCTATGATGCCGGAAGAGTTCGGCGGCCCTTAATTGTCTGCAGGGATGGCCGCCCTCTCCTTACTTCTGAGCATATAGAGAAACTTAAGAGTGGAGAGATTTCGTGGGAGTATCTGATCAAGAATGGCATCATTGAGTTTTTAGACGCTGACGAAGAGGAGAATGCTTACATTGCAATATTCGAAAGTGACCTCACACCGAAACATACACACCTTGAGATAGCACCCTACACCATCCTAGGTATCTGCGCCTCACTCATACCGTACCCTGAACATAACCAATCCCCGAGAAACTCATACGAGGCGGCAATGGTAAAGCAGGCTTTAGGGATCTACTCCACTAACTTCCATCTGAGAGCTGACTCGAGGTCGTACATTCTGAGTTATCCTCAAACACCTCTAGTCACCACTAAGACTATGCTCACGGTGGGTTATGATGAAAGACCGCTCGGCCAGAACTACGTTATAGCGGTTCTATCCTTCGAAGGATATAATATGGAAGATGCTCTGGTCTTCAACAAGTCATCAGTAGAGCGGGGGTTGGGCAGGTCGATTTTCTATAGGGTATATGAAGCTGAGTCAAGGCAATACCTCGGTGGAGGGAAAGACCGCTTCGAGATTCCTGAGGCTGGGGCTAGAGGCTTTAGGGGTGAACAGAGCTATCGCCTCTTGGAAGCCGACGGGATAGTTGGTGTTGAAGCCGAGGTTTCTGGCTCTGACGTTTTAGTGGGCAGGACAAGTCCGCCACGTTTCCTTGAAGAATACAAGGAGTTTGAAGTCAAAGGGCCTACGAGGAGGGATACCTCGATTACCATGAGACCATCCGAAAAGGGAGTTGTGGACACAGTCTTTTTGACTGATACATCGCAAGGTACTAGAATTGTAAAAGTCAAGGTTAGAGACACTCGGCCTGCAGAGCTCGGCGACAAGTTTGCCTCCCGCCACGGGCAGAAAGGCGTCATAGGGATGTTGGTTCCTCAAGAAGATATGCCATTCACGGAGGACGGGATAGTCCCGGATATAATCATAAATCCTCACGCTTTCCCATCTAGAATGACTGTAGGGCAACTTGTAGAGACTCTGGCAGGCAAGGTTGCCTCAGTTTGTGGGCACACAATCGATGGTACCCCTTTCGTAGGCACTAAACCTGAGGAGTTGAGGAGAGCTTTAAAGGAGTTAGGTTTTCACCACAGTGGAAGAGAAACTCTGTATAATGGCATGACAGGTGAGAAACTCGTTGCCGACGTCTTCATGGGTGTGATCTATTACCAGAAGCTCCATCACATGGTTGCTGACAAGATGCACGCCCGGTCTAGAGGTCAAGTTCAAATGTTAACAAGGCAGCCTACTGAAGGGAGAGCTAGAGGTGGTGGTCTCCGTTTTGGGGAGATGGAGAGAGACTGTTTAATAGGTCATGGGGCGGCAGTTCTCCTAAAGAACAGGCTATTAGACGAGTCTGATAGGTGTGTGATGTATGTCTGTGAGCATTGTGGCTTTATCGCTTACTACGACCAGATGCAGAGGAGATACGTCTGCAACCTTTGTGGCGATGACGCTATTGTGTCGCCTGTGGTAGTTTCATACGCCTTCAAACTTCTTCTCCAAGAACTGATGAGTCTATGCCTTGCTCCTAGACTAATTCTGGAGGACAGAACATGATGTCGCTGGAAGTAGTAGAAGAGGTAACAAAAACTATCAAGAAGATCAAGTTCGGCGTCCAATCCCCTCAGGAGATCAGGAAATTATCCGTCGTCGAATTGCAAGAGGCTGACACCTACGACGAGGATGGGGCGCCGATACCGATGGGGCTGATGGATGAACGCATGGGTACATTGGAGCCTAGGACACGGTGTAAAACCTGCGGGAATCCCCCGGCGAAATGTCCTGGTCACTTCGGTCATATAGAACTCGTTACGCCAGTTATTCACACAGGTTTTACAAAGATTATACATGAACTTTTAAACCTATTCTGTAGCGAGTGTGGTAGAATCCTCCTCTCAGATGAAAAAGTTGAGGAGTATAAGGCTAGAATAGCAAAAGCCAGAGATGAAGTCGGCATCGATCCTGTGAACATATACGAGGAGGTTAGGCATGAAGCGAGGAAGAATATTAGGTGTCCACATTGTATGAAGAAACATAACCATATCGAATTTAGTAAGCCCACAAACTTCTTCGAAATCACGGATGAAGGGACACGCCCCCTCGAACCGTCCATCATAAGGGGAAGATTAGAACTAATAAAGAGCGAGGATCTTGCGGTCTTAGGTTTCTCTCCTCAATCCGCTCGACCAGAATGGATGGTTCTACAAGTTTTACCCGTCCCGCCCGTTGCCGTTAGACCCTCGATAATGCTCGAGTCAGGCATAAGGTCTGAGGACGATCTAACACATAAACTGGTCGATATAATACGAATAAATAATCGCCTCAAAGAGTATGCGGCTGAAGGCGGCGCTCCTCCTCTCATCTTTCGCGAACTTTCAGACCTCCTCCAATACCATGTTACAACCTTCTTCGACAATGAGACTTCTGGGATTCCTCCAGCTAGGCACAGGTCTGGTAGGGCTTTAAGGACTCTCTCGCAGAGGTTGAAGGGCAAGGAGGGTAGATTCAGAAGTAACCTCTCCGGCAAACGAGTAGACTTTTCAGCTAGGACTGTAATCTCCCCTGACCCAAACCTCAGCATCGATGAGGTAGGGGTACCATTGGAGATAGCGATGCGGCTAACCTATCCGGAAGTTGTAACCGAGTGGAACATCGAAGAGCTCCGGCAACTTGTAAAGAATGGGCCATCAACCTACCCTGGGGCTCTCTACGTGGTTAGGCCTGACGGCAAGCGTATCAGACTTGAATTCGTAGTCGATAGAAGTAAAGTCGCCGAAAGCCTCCAGCCTCACTTTATCGTAGAACGCCACCTGAAGGACGGCGATGTGGTGGTCTTCAATAGGCAGCCTTCCCTTCATAGAATGTCTATGATGGCACACTTCGTCAAAGTTCTACCATATAAGACTTTTAGACTACACCTCTGTGTATGTCCTCCCTACAACGCTGATTTCGATGGGGATGAAATGAACCTCCATGTTCCACAAACGGAGGAGGCAGTGACAGAGGCTAGGGTCTTAATGCAGGTTCAAAATCAAATTCTCTCCCCGAGATATGGTGGGCCTCTTATTGGCGCTATTCGGGACTTCATCACAGCATCATACCTCCTAACTAGAAAGACTACGTTCCTCCGTAGGGATGAGCTGTGCAATCTGCTGGTCTCGATTGGTTATGAAGGTGAAATTCCAGAGCCAACTGTAAAAGGTAAAGAACCGTTATGGTCTGGCAAGGACTTATTCAGTCTCCTACTACCGAAGGGGCTGGACTACGTCATGAAAGCTAACATCTGCCCTGGTTGCCCCAAATGCCTCTACGAAGACTGCGACAAGGATGCTTATGTCGTTATTAAAAATGGGAAACTGCTGTCCGGCGTGATAGACAGGAGTGCTATAGGGGCTGAAAAGTCAGAGAGCATTTTACACAGAATAATAAAAGAGTATGGAACTGAAGCAGGCAAAGCCTTTATGAATTCTCTCTGCAGACTCGTAAACAATTTCTTATCTCTAAAAGGGTTCTCCTACTCTCTGGAAGAGTTGGATATATCACAGGAGGTTAAATCGGCTATAGAGAAGAGAACAGCTGACGCTAAAAAGTACATAACTAAGTTGACAGCCTCACTTAAGGATGGAACTCTACCGAGGCTGCCTGGCCGTTCCATCGAGGAGTCGTTCGAGATCTACGCTATGAACGAGCTTGCCAAGGCTCGCGACGAGGCTGGGGCCAAGGCTAACTATTACTTTGGTATGGAGAATAGCGGGGCTATAATGACTAGGACTGGAGCTCGCGGTTCAAGCCTAAATATAGGTCAAATGACGGCCTGCCTAGGTCAGCAGTCAGTTCGAGGGAAGAGGATAATTCGCGGCTACAGGAATCGTGCCTTGCCCCACTTCGAACCCGGCGACCCTAGCCCCGAAGCCCGCGGCTTCGTCTACAGATCATACCGAGACGGTTTGTCGCCGACTGAATTCTTCTTCCACGCTATCGGTGGCAGGGAGGGCTTGGTGGACACGGCTGTTCGAACTCAGCAGAGTGGTTATATGCAACGCCGCCTCGTTAATGCCCTCCAAGATTTAAGGGTTGAACATGACGAGACTGTGAGAACGGCTACCGGTCAAATTATCCAATTCCGTTATGGAGAGGACGGAGTTGACCCTGCCAAGAGCGACCACGGCAAAGCCGTCAATATTGAGCGGCTTGTCGAGAGGGTGAAACTTTCCACTTCTGGAGGAATGGCTGCGTCTGAGCGTTATATTAATGAAAGATTGGACGAGGTTAAAAATGAATTAACCCCCCTACTTATCAATGAGCTGAGGAAGGACCTCTCAGGGTCGAAGCTTAGTAAGGAGGCCGTGGACAAGGTTATCTCAACCACGGTTCGCGATTATAGTATGGCGAAGATTGAACCTGGAGAATCCGTGGGGGTGGTTGCTGCACAGTCGATAGGTGAGCCTGGCACACAGATGACTCTACGAACCTTCCACTTTGCCGGCGTTAAGGAGATGAACGTTACCCTAGGTCTTCCACGAATCATCGAGTTGGTAGATGCTCGAAAGATCCCTTCCACACCTATCATGACGGTTTATTTGCAGGGGGAGTTCAGAAAGGATAGGGAGAAGGCAACTGCTATAGCCCAAAAGCTAGTCTACACCACCCTCCGCGACGTGTCTTCAGGAATCTTTCTCGATCAGGCTGAGGCTTCGATAATCGTGAAACTTGATAGGCTGGCAATGAAGGAGGGAGGCGTAAACCTCAACCAGATCAAGTCAGCATTTAAGTCTATGAAGTGTTCCATCTCAACTCATGGGGATTCGTTGAAAATAAAACCTGATGATACTAGCGAGTTAACTAAGCTCTTTGAGAAAATCCCGTCCTTATGCATAAAGGGGGTGCAAGGCATCAGTAGGGCCTTAATCACTCAGGAAGATGGGGAGTGGATAATTAAGACTGACGGCTCGAATCTAACAAAGGTAATAAGAGTAGAGGGTGTCGATCCGACTAGGACTAATACTAACAGCATACACGAGATCGCTGAGACTCTTGGGATAGAGGCTGCTAGGAACGCTCTGATAAGAGAGATAAGGAGCGTATTGAGTGAACAAGGGTTAGATGTTGACATTAGACATGTTATGCTGGTCGCAGACATGATGACCTGTCTTGGCGAAGTTATGCAGATTGGGCGGCATGGGGTGAGCGGTGAGAAGGCCAGTGTCCTAGCGAGAGCTGCCTTTGAGATAACAGTTCCAACACTGATCTCTGCAGCCGTTAGAGGTCTGGAGGATAATCTAACCGGAGTAACCGAGAGTGTGATATGTGGTCAAATGATCCCTGTAGGGACTGGTACTGTTAATCTCTACATGGCACCAGGCAAGGAGAGGTCTTAAAATTAGTATCGCGAAATCATATTGCTTTAATTATATTTCAACTATTGTTAGGGTGTGGTTTAGGGCGGTGTAAGAATGTCATATATGAATAAAGCCATCTTGATGGCGTTAAAGGCGGGTAAGGCTAGGTTTGGCTGCAAACAGGCCTTGGAGATGCTGAAAAGTGGGAAGGCTAAACTTGTTATATTAGCTTCAAATTGTCCTGAGAAAGTTAGAGCTGAGGTAAACATGCTCGCGAAACTGTCGAATACGCCTGTATTTCAATATCCGAGTTCAAGCACCGATCTGGGGGTCGCATGTAGTAGAACTCATACGGTTGCAGCAATGGCTTTGGCGGAGATCGGGGAAAGTGAAACTCTCATGAGGTTGGTGAAGGGTGTTGATATCAAATAAGATAAAGCTCACAGCTGACGAGATGCGTTACATTGCACTTTTCGAGAGTGTAACTGGAGCCACCTCCCGAGACTGTCTCATTGACAAGAATAGTAACAGAATTATCTTCGTGACTAAGCCTAATGAAGCGGGTTTAGCCATAGGGGAAGGGGGGTCAAAGGTGAAGGCGCTTAAGAGGATGACTGGGAGAGATATTGAGATAGTTGAGTATGCTGAGACCCCTACTGAGTTCATAAAGAATCTTTTCAGCCCGGCGAGGATAAAGGAGATTCGTATAACCGAGAAGCTCGATGGCAGGAAGATAGCTGTCGTCACGGTAGATCCTAGGGACAAGGGTGCAGCTATCGGCCGAGGTGGAGAGAAGGCTGAGAGAGGCAGATACCTTGTGAAAAGATACTACGACATAGACAACATAATCATAACCTGAAATAGGCGATACGTATCCTCATGTTATTATTGTATCCCCTTTGCACTTCCTAGGCGCGCCTCCTCAGTTGTCGTTTTAACCTAATTCTCAGGTTTTAAGGAGGCTTGTTACTCTGAATCGGAGGTTGGACCTTTGGAGCTGAGAAAAGTTGTAACAGTTTTCCTCGAATATAACGGGCTGATTTTAATTCTCAAACGGAGCGGTAGGGTTGGAACTTTCAAGGGCAAGTGGGCCGGGGTCAGCGGCTATATTGAGGGGAACGAAGACCCTTCGAGCAGGGCGCTAATAGAGATCCAAGAGGAGGTAGGTCTCAACGCTCGGGAAGTTCACCTAGCCGTTAAAGGTAAGCTCCTGCTAGTTCCCGACAAGGAGAAAAATGTTCTATGGGTTGTGTATCCCTATCTCTTCAAGGCTGACAAGCCAAGTATAACGGTAAACTGGGAGAACGAGGAATACCGGTGGATAAAACCGGAGGAGATAGACCTATACGAAACTGTGCCCATGCTCCGGCAGGCGCTTATGAGGGTTAAGTTTGACGCTAGACTTCCACCAAGCCCGGATGTCGCTAGGAAACTCTGGGAGATAGCATCTGATAGAAAGCGGGGTGCACGGCAACTTGCAGTGGAAGCCGCTCAGACTTTGAGGTTAGCTGCGGATGCATGCGAGCTGGGGGCTCCCGAGGAATGTTTGCGGCGCCTCGAGGAGACAGCTGAGAGGCTTAGAAACCTTAAACCCAGCATGTGTTCAATTGCTAACATTATAGATCTCCTGTGCTCCCGAATTTTAAGACTTAAAGCTACGAGTTTGGCTTCACTAAAAATCTCAGTTGCACGGGAGGTCGAGGAGGCGGTTAAAGGTTTAGAGCTGTCTTCGAAGAAGGCTGTGAGGGAAGCGTGTAGAAATATTGGCGACGGGTACACAGTGCTAACGCATAGCAACAGCTCGATGGTTATTGAGACATTCAAGCAGGTAGCCTCGGAAGGGAGAAGGATGAGAGTCGTAGTTTCAGAGTCAAGGCCGCTCTGCGAGGGAAGAGAGGTTGCAGCTGAGCTTTCAACGGTAGGGGTACCCGTAACGCTAATCACCGACGCAGCAGTTGGCCACTTCATTACTGAAGCTGACATGGTGTTAGTTGGTGCGGATAGCGTACTCGCCGATGGCTCACTAGTCAATAAGGTGGGAACTTATTTGATTGCGTTGGCCGCGAAGGATAAGGGTATCCCGTTCTATGCGGTTTGTGAGTTCTCCAAGTTCGATGTTAGAAACTATCTTGGCGAAGAACCTATACTCGAGGAGAGGGACCCATCAGATGTGCTGGATAGCTTCCCGCCAAGTATGACCGTCAGAAATTTGTATTTCGACATAACCCCACCTAGTCTGATCTCGGGCATAATAACAGAGGATGGGGTGGTTGAGCCTGCTAGTGTGCCGCGCTACATGGAGAAGCTACTTCAACGACATCTACTAGAGCCTTAGCTTGCCTTCCAAAAGAGTCTACCTACAAAGGTTAGTTTTTAGACAATTCTCCGTATGGAGGGAGGTCGTCTATCTTCGGTCATAATAGCAGTTCAGCGTTTCTCAAGGAGGCTTCAATCTGCTCATTCACAGCCTCAGTAACTATATTCATGTGACCTGGGGCAAGTATCCTCACATCTAACCCGGTGAGTCGCCTTATCGACTTTGCAAGCTGAGCGGGGTCTCCTCCCGGGAGGTCTGTCCTTCCGATATTTCCGTAAGGGAATATGGTGTCGCCTGAGAAAAGGAGCTTGAGGCTTGGTTCGTAGAGGCAAATACCGCCAGGCGTGTGGCCTGGGGTATGAACTACCTCAAAGATTAGGTCTCCAGTGACGAGCTTTTCTCCATCCCGAAGGCGTCGGTCAACCTTGAATGTAGGCATCATGTCTCCGAACCTGAGCGCTATACTCCGCGAATTAGCTAGAAACTTCTCTTCCAATTCGTGCATTGCTATTTTCGCTCTCGAGGCCCTCTGAAGGTGGAAGTTCGCTCCGCAGTGGTCGAAGTGGCTGTGCGTGTTGATTATCAGCTCTAGATCTTCAACGTTTACTCTATCCTCCCTGAAGTGTTTGAGTAGAGTGTCCAGCCGGCTTATGCTACCGGGGTCTACAACTGCTAAGACCTTATCGTTTATCAAGTATGTGTTGGAGCTTAGGATGTCAGACTCGGAGCCAGGATAGAAAAATATTCGGTCACATATTCTCACGAGTTCCACCTCAGCCTGGTAAAGCTACCATCACGACAAACCCTTAGAACTCAAACTTTGGGGCACGCGGTAATTCCTTAAATTCTTGACTAATAAAGAGTACTACTGAAGATTCATGCCACACATTAGAGAGCTCCTCCAGCAACGCAGAATTTTCTCCGAAGAGGAGTTTAAGGGGTTCGAGTTTCTAGAAGGTATTGAGTTCATACAGCCGAAAGTTTCCATCTGTCTCCTCTGTAAAGGGGGAAGGATGCTCTGCGGCAAGCCCTTCTGCCCAATAGCCGCCAAGGCTAAGGCGCTAGCCAAGCTAACTCCACTAATTGCCTCTGAACATATTGAAGGTTCATCTCCTCCAAGTGTCTTTGTAGGTCACGTAGGCTACCCTAAGGTCGCCTTCGGCCCTATGATGCCACCTTACTTCGGCGATACGGAGATTTTAGACACCCCAGAACGGTGGATAGGATTATCGATTAGCGAGATAATAGACTACCGTTTCTCTCTAATCAGAGGCAAGATCAGAGCTTCCGTAGATGACGCGAGCAAAGGAGGGCGAATCCTCGATAAGCTTCAAGAGTTAGCGATGGGTATCTCCCCCACGGAAGCTGAGGCCACCTTCGCCAAGACGCCTCGGCGAGTTTTAACTCTTGACGACAATTCGCAACCGTTCGGCCCTTCAGCCCCTCTCAGATTCTTCAACGTGCCAAATATCAAAACGGACTGGCGGGTTGAGAAGGTTTTCTCTGACGGCGATCTGAGGGCGTCTGAGGCGGTTGTCCAACTCTATAAGGAAGGCGTTGCGGTGACGAGGATCCAACGCCCCTTCAGCTTGGGGATGTTAGGGCTGAGGTCCAGTAGGAAGCTAGTGCCGACGAGGTGGAGCATAACAGCCATCGACAGTATTCTATCCCTCCACCTCATCAAGGAGATCAAACAATACGAGACGATCAACGAGTACAGGGTTTACACCTACACAAACCTCGACAACAGGTTCGTAGTCTTCCTTATGCCTTACACATGGCGCTTCGAGTGGATTGAGGCGTGGTTTCCAGGCACAACATGGAACGCCAACGGGGCTGCCCCAGCGATAATGGGCGACTGGGAAGATTGGGGAGGGCGAAGGACTTACGCTAGTGTAGGCGGCTGCTACTACTCCGCACGGTTAGCCACAGCCGAGAAGCTCAGCGTAGAGCGGAGGCAAGCAGCCGCCCTCCTGCTGAGGGAGATCCACCCCGGCTATGTTCTCCCTGTGGGTGTTTGGAACGTTAGGGAGAGTGTCCGGAGAGCCCTTAGAGCCGCCCCTGAGAAATTTGATAGCCTCGAGGCCGCGCTGGCTCACGCAACGAGGCATCTTGCCATACCCCTCAAAACTTGGATTGCTAATAGTACAGTCTTGAGGCAGCTGCTCCTCCAGACGCGGATCACCGAATTCCTTGCGCCGAGCTAGTGTACTCAGCCTGTCAGGGCTTATATGCCGCTCACGCTTTGCGGCGCCTAATTCTATACTTATACACTCTAAAAATTCCTCGGTGAACTGGTTATGCTTTTGATCTTCAGTTTCTAATAGATAATGTTTCGATGTGAGAGGCAACTAGGGAGGCTCTCTGAGCTCTCATCGTCAATATGGAGACGAGTCTGCGGGATCCGAGCGGAGTCATCCTTTTTGGAGGGGGGCACATTCGTCTACGAATAAAAATAACCCCCGTTACCTTCGAATCCTGCTCAGCCGCCGTTCAGGTAGTCCTATTGCCTCTTCGTAAGCTGATATGACTCTTGAAACTACTACCCACGCGTCTAATGGAGAAGGGTCTACGCAGAAACAGTCATTCGCTGCTTCCAATGTTTTGGGTGTAAGATGGCCCTTCGGGAAACCGCCGACTAAAATTGCGGGGTTCCTTCGATCTCTCAGGAGCACCCCGATCTCTTTCACAGTGGCCGGCCTTCCAACTCTGCTGAAGGCATATACGTAAGAGGCCCCGATCGACTTGATCAAACTCTTCAGCTCAGCCTTTTTAAGTTCAAGTAACACATCGCCTCTCATCGGAGTTTTCCCGGTCTGAAAGAGCTGCTCCATCAACCCCACAAAGCGGTTATAGTTTCTTGGGATTCTGGTTTTTGGGTTGATGGTGATAGTCTGATCGTTAATAGTGTGAACATAGGTTTGGAGTAGACCCTCTAAGTTGAGGGGTGAGCCTAACGCTTCTAAGAGTGTTAGGTGGACGATGTCAGGTCTACCACGCTTCTCTTTCTGGTCGATGCGTCCCATTGCCGCATAGTGATAAGACTTGTCCAACAACATCCGGCACGGATCCTTCCCGGCTCTCTTAGAGTATGCTAGAATTCGAGGGTCACCCCTAATCTCTTCAGGGATAACCTCTAACGCAGACTCTGCTATGATCAAGGTTAACATCAAACCACCCGCCTAAGCTTTAGATATTATGTGGCTTCCACTATTAAGGGTCGGTCGATTTGGGATTGGGCGAGAGAAGGGATCGTAGACAGTTGGCGGAGCAGACTGTAGAGGCGCTATTCAAGTTGGCTCTAGAAATCTATAACCAAGATCCTAAGCTTGCTCAACGTTACAGTGAGATGGCCCGCCATGTAGGGATGAAATGTAGGGTTAGAATTCCGAGGAAGTGGAAGCTTCTGATCTGTAAAAAATGTAAAACTTTCCTCCTACCTAACTCAAACTGCAGAGTCAGAATACAGCAGAGAAGGGAGCCCCACCTCACCATAACTTGCTTAAGCTGCGGCAACGTTAAACGGATGTCCTTGAAACCACGACGCAGGCTGACTTAAGGGGCACGCGACTCCTTCCCCTCAGCCAGGTATACCGTGACATTTCCTTCCTTATCCTTCGTGGCTCTTACACGTACTCGGCGTGGCGGTTTTTCTATTCCTCTCCGCCACATGAAGCGATTCAACCCGTCGTGGAGCTTTACCACGTCAACTTTCATATGTCTCTTTACGTAATCTCTCACAAGTTTGATCGACTTCGGTGTCCTATAGGGCTGTTGGATGTTCCATACACGCCCGAGAGGGATTGTGTAAATCTTCTCCTCGAGAATCTCCTCTTCCATCTCTTTAGCCTTATCCTTCTTTACTTTAGCCGGTTCGGCTTCCCTTACCTCCTTAACCTCCCCCTTCTTTGAACGAGTCGTCTCCTCAGCTACTTTTTCAGTCTTCTCTTCCATACCGGTCTCCATTGTTTGGTCTCCCTCTCTCATCCTAGCGTCAAGCGTCCATAACCCTTCAGATCTTTATCTTGACCCTTCGCCAATGTCTCCTAGTAGGTGTCCGGCGGACTCTTCCCCTCGTTTTGGCGATAATCCAAGCTGGGACAGGATTTGCTTTCTTAAACTCTTTGGCCAACTTAATCTTCTTAGATAGCGTCTTATATCTCGCCACTTTAGGTCTCCTCAATATCTCCTAATGCTTATCTCCCTCTTTCGAGAGCTCACCTTATCAAGAAGCTCCCTCAACTTCTCATCTGTAACTGGAATTTGAAGCCTGCCTTCCTGAGCAAGCTGGATTAGCTGCAACTCTAGTTGCTCTGCAAAATCAGGTCTCACCATCCTTATGTTCGCCAGACGCTGTCTAGCCTCCGCCGTCAAAACCACCCTTAGAGCAGCCTGCTTTTCAGCTTCAGCTCTAGCTCTAGCTTCCTCCTCGGCTATCCTCCTCCTCAGATCGATGAGGCGCTGCTGCTTCAACCGCTCAAGTTCTTCTTCCGCCATACCACAGGTTAACCTCCTGCCTGCATGATCTTCTCCATCTCGATCTTAATCTTCCCAGCAACCTGCTCCAGTAAACTTTTACCTTCAGTGGTAAGTGAGCGCCCTCTCTTCGAAGTCTTCACGAGACCGGCTAACTCGAGCTGTTGGAGAGCCCTCCTCAAAATAGCTCCTCCCCCTCGGCGGAAGCGCTCAGGTCTTGATGCTCTACCAGTTCTCCTCCCTCCATACTCTAAACGCAACCTCGAGACACCAATAGGCCCGTGGATGTATAGTTTTCTCAGAAGTGAAGCACACCTAGTATACCACCAGTCATCCGCATCCGGGGGGCGTTGAGCGTGGGCTCCAGTCTTAACGTAGGCGGCCCACTGCGGCGGATTTACGGCCTCAACATTCTCGGCTAGATGTTTAGAAAGCATCTCAATCAGCTTGTCAGCCGGCACCTCGTATGGTGTAGCCACCAAATTATCGCCCCTAAGGATTTACGTCCTCTCTAAATGTCTCTAGCTCATTAAAAAGATTACCTTTAGTATACCCCAACCTAGTTTTCCCGCTCATATGCGTAGATGAAGATAATGGTAAGTCTGAGAGAGTTATATGCAAAAAGGTATGTCTTAGCCATTTTTTCTCAGTTCACATTTAACCCTGAAGGCTTCGGGGTAGTCAAGGAGACGGCAAGTGAACGCGATATAAGAACACCGAGCTATGCAGAAGCTACCATCAAACTTCATTAACATCGCTACAGGGTTAGCGAGATGCCGATAAACAAGCTCTTCCCAGCTCCTTAGTGGGTGGGGGGCTTCGGCACATATCTCCCCTAAACATTTCAGGATTAAAGCCGTTATACTCTAGCCGTCAAGCCGGCCAAGTATTCAACGCCGCCCGCAGTTCGCCATGGCTATTTGCATACTCGGCGAGGGTTATCCCTTCTACTGTAGCATCTATGGCCTGTCTCATAGCTCTGGCTCCGGCGTAGGTTCCATCTTTATGACCGTGGATCCCGCCTCCAGCTTGGATCACAACATCATTCCCGAAGATCTCCACGAGGGAGGGGACGAGGCGGGGGTGGAGCCCACCTGAAGCCACGGGAAGAACTCTTTTAAGGCCGTATAACTCCCCCTTTAGCGCCTGAACGTTCTCAAGAACTTCATCTCTCTCCTCCGACATCTTGCCCACGGCTGCTCCTACATGGAGCTGATCGAGCCCGATGATTCTTCCAATGCGTGAGATGACCCTCATCGATATCCCGTGCTTTGGGTTCCTCGTGAAGGCGGCGTGCCCCGCCCTGTGGCCGTGGAGAACCAGCCCTAGATTCATATCCCTCAGAGTCTGAACGCTGGCGAAACCGCAGGTCAATATGTCTATCATCACATATTCGCCACCGCTATCCTTAACAAGCTGGGCCCTCCTCAGCATCTCCTCAGTTTCTGCTGTGATGTTGACAAGGTACATCTTCCTCTCTCCGGTCTCCTTCTCAGCACGATCCCTCCTCCTAAGTGTCTCACGCAGTCGCGTTGCAAACCTGTTAAAGCGTTGACTGGCCAAGTTCTCATCATCCTTTACAATGTCGCAGCCGCCAGACCAGGCTTCGTAAGCAACCTCGGCGTGGTCGCCGGGGTTTAAACCCAACTTTGGTTTGATAATAGTTCCCACAAGCGGTCTCTTAGGCACTTTAAGGATTCTCCGTATTCCTTCAATCCCGTATCTTGGCCCTTTAAAGCTCTTAACCAGCTCTCTCGGGATCTGAATGTCGACTAGCCTCAGATTCTTTAAGGCGGCAAGTCCGAAGACGTTCCCCGCTATACTGCTAAGTATGTTAGGCATGTTACTTTTCTCGAAAAGTTCTGCTGGGTAGGCTATCGTCACATGGTTGCCTTTGATCTCGAAGACTGTAGCGTGTAGTTTCCAAGCATATTCTCTCATAGTTCCAAGTTCTGTCCATGTCCCGACAGAACTCTCAGCCGCGACCCCACCTGCCGCTTCCTCGAGGCTTAATCCTTGAGGTTCAACGTAAAACTTACATATCAGATCACTGGCTGCAGGGATATACTTCAAATCTACAAAATCAATGTATCCCACTGGTTTCACCTCATTACTCGTCTTCCGGGGTTATTGGGCGTTCACCTTCTTCAAAGAGCGCCCATCCGAACTCTTGTTGTATCACGGATATGGCATACTGAGGAGGTATTACGCCCTTCTCGGTTATTATGAGATCAATGTACTGGGGGGGTGTCACGTCGAAGGAAGGGTTCCTCACCGTTACATTCTTTAAACTTTGCAAGGTGCCTTTTGGAATGACCTCTGAAGCGTCCCTCTCCTCTATCCTAATAAGTTCCCCGAGCGTGGTGGCTGGGCTGAACTTATAGGTCTCAGCGGCTACGTAGAAAGGTGTCCGTGCCTCCTTAGCCGCGAGGGCGATCATGCTAGTGCCTATCTTGTTTACTACAGCCCCATTTGCTGCTACAGCATCAGATCCTACAACAACTTTGTCCACTTTGTTCATGAAATGTCTGGCAGCACTGTCTATTATAAGTGTGGTTGGAATCCCCTCCCTGCCCAATCTTCTCACGGTAGTTCTCCCTTGCAACCTGGGTCTAGTTTCAGTTGCAAAGACACGTATATCTTTACCTTGCCTCCAAGCTGTAGCTATTATAGATATTGCGGCCTCAGAGTTGCAGTGGGTCAATATTGTATCGCCGTTACCTATTCTTCTAGCTCCGATCTCCCCGATTCTCTCTACAGCCCGCTTCGACTCGGCGATGAACTGTAAAGCAGCGTTACTAGTTATCTTTCTAATTGCGTCCGTACTCTCCGCGTAACCCTTAGCGTCGGAGACTCGCTTCAAAACGTATCTGAGTCCATTTGGCAGACTTACCGCGGTGGGCCTGGTTTCCATCAGCATTTTCGCGGTTGATTCAAGTTCTTTTATGAGGGAGTCGGTGTTTGTGGCCTTAGAGTGGCGCGCTGTAAAAAGCAACGCCTTCACAGCTGCTCTCGCAACTCTCCCCGCGCCCCTAATTTTCATGTTTTTAATATCTTCCGCGATACTTAATGCCTCCGGGTGATAAAGTGTTTCCATTTATTAACTCGCCCTGCCATAGATGGTTTTGAGGTAGTAGTTTTATAGTCATCTAATGCTGATCTTCAAGATAAACTCATCAGGGAAGGGTCGTGAGGTTGAACTTCAAGGTTAAGCGTATCGGGTTAGAGTCGGGGGGGAAGCCGATAGTTGTGTTGAACCGTGAGGACGCGGAAAGCATGGGTGTGAGAAGTCTAGGCAGAGTTAAACTGAGTTATAATCTGAGGGAGCGGGTGGCCATAGTCAACACCGCCACAGAGCTTCTCTCAAGGGGGGAGATATTCCTCTACGAGGAGGTGTATAAATATCTAGGGGCACCTGATGGTGGTCTAATAGAGGTGGAACCAGTAGGCTTCCCAAGATCTACTGAATACATTAGAAATAAGCTGAGGGGTAGGCAGTTAGATTCTAACGAGATAAGAGAGATCGTCAAGGATGTTGTGAATGGCGCCCTAAGCGAGGTTGAGATAACCTCCTTCGTAATAGCCTTGGCGAAAGAAGGTTTAGACCTGGATGAGGCTGTGAGCCTGACTAACGCCATGGTTGAGACTGGAGATACGCTGGTACTTGACAAAGAAGTTATAGTAGATAAACACTCCATCGGCGGAGTTCCCGGCGACAAAACCACGCTGTTGGTTGTTCCAATAGTGGCAGCCGCTGGGTTGTGCATACCAAAGAGTTCTTCACGAGCTATAACTTCTGCAGCTGGAAGCGCGGAGAGAGCTGAAACCCTGATGAATGTTGAGTTGAGCGTTGACGAGATGAGGAGGGTTGTGGAGAAGACTAATGGATGCATTGTTTGGGGGGGCGCTATACACCTAGCCCCTGCAGATGACATCTTCGTTCAGGTGGAGTATCCTCTATCCATAGATCCACTCCTGCTTCCTTCAATCATGAGCAAGAAGAAGGCTGTGGGTGCGAACCACCTCGTCATAGATATACCGACTGGAAGAGGAACTAAGATCAAGACTATAGGGGACGCTAGCCTACTTTCAAAGGATTTCATAGAGTTAGGCAAGAGGCTAAATATAAGGACGCAGTGTGCCATCACGTATGGGGAGCAACCCATAGGGCACGCTGTAGGCCCAGCGCTAGAAGCCAAGGAAGCTCTTGAAGTTTTGTCGCGTAGAAAGGTTGTACCAGACCTTATCGATAAGGCAACTCACCTGGCGGGGATACTGTTTGAGATGTGTGGTCTTGAAGCTGGGCAGAAGAGAGCGACCGAGATCTTAGCTTCTGGTATGGCGGAGAAGAAGTTAAGGGAGATAATAGCGGAGCAGGGTGGGAACTCGAACGTGAAGCCTGAAGACATAGCCATAGGCAGCCACCACACTAACGTACTTTCAAGCAATGGAGGTTACGTGTTATGGATTGATACCGCAAAACTGGTCGAGGTTGCGAGGGTCGCTGGCTCTCCGAGGGATAAAGGTGCAGGAATAATCCTAAATAAGAAGCTAGGAAGTAGAGTGAAGCAAGGGGAGTCTCTGTTCACCATATACGCTGAGAGCTCTGTGAAGCTTCAAAGGGCGGAGAAGATGCTAGAAGGCTTGAAAATAGTTGCGGTTGGGGATAAGATGGAGATGCTCCTCGATAAGATTGAGGATAGGCCCCGTCATGAGAAGACTTTCATTCTCGAAAGGTAAAACCGCCAAAATAGTGCAATGAGTGGAATTTAGCTTGCCCAAAACATGTGGCAACCGGGGGCTATCCGATGTTTCTAACAAACCAAAACAGCTTGGCTACTCGGGAAAATCAAAACGACAAAATTTCTCCATACTAACATCCAAAGCCAAAGATCGAATCTGCCCCTTTCTGAAGCTGGAAAAGAAGTCTAAGCTAAACCAAAACCAACCGAAGAGAGTAAATTAGAGAAGTCACATAAACTCTGGGGACAGCGGTTAAGAGATGGTAATCCGCGTGGTTAAGGCTTCTGGCAAGATTGAGCCTCTTGACCTCAATAAGGTGAGAGAGGCATGCCTGAGGGCGGGGGCTCCGCTAGAGGCAGTGGAGGAGATTGTCGAGAGAGTCTCAGATTTTGTGTATGATGGCATAAGCACGAGAGAGATTTACAGGCGAATCTACCATATTCTGGAGAAATACAAATACAGCTCGGCTGTCAGGTTCAGGCTTAAGGATGCAATCATGCGTCTGGGGCCGTCAGGTTTCCCTTTTGAGGTTTACATCGGCGAGATTCTGAGACATTATGGGTATCGAACCAAGATTGGAGTGGTTCTGAGGGGGCGTGCGTTGACCATGAGGTTGACGTAATCGTTGAGGAGGATCTGCCTCACGGTATGAAGAGGTATATGGTCGAGTTCAAGTATCATAACTCTAGAGGAATCTATACAGGTTTGAAGGAAGCGTTGTACACTCATGCCCGTCTCTTAGACTTGAGGTAAGGCTCTGAGAAAGGAATCTGCGAACATTTAGACGGCGCATGGCTCGTAACTAACACTAAGGTGTCGTTAGAAGCTGGGAGTTATTGTGAGTGCAGAGGTTTGCGGCTAATAGCTTGGAGATACCCCCCTGAAGGAGGGTTGGAAAAACTCATCGAGGAGAAGAGCCTTTATCCAGTCACAATCCTAAACTCCGTAAATAGGGATTCGCTTGAGAAGCTTTCGAGAGCTGGTATCATGCTACTAAAGGATCTCCAAACCGTCCCGCTGGAGGATCTAATGCAGAGGACAAAAATCTCAAAAGTGAGACTGGCGAGAATTCTGAGAGAACTAGAAAGAATTAAGCCATACTGTCAAGGCTGAAGAATTTGGAGGTCCTACACAACTTGTACTTGTTTCTCGCCTCAGTTGTCTTCATCTCGCTCTCGGGTGTGGTGATGCCTGGGCCTGTCTTCGCCGCGACAGTTGCAAGGGGGTACGCGGATAGAAATGCTGGAGCCTTGGTCGCCCTAGGCCATGGGGCTGTTGAGTTCCCCTTGATGGTCTTAATATATCTAGGGTTAGCCCAGTTTTTCGCTTCAAGCCTCGTGAAAGCGGCTGTGGGGCTGGTAGGCGGTGGGATGCTGGTCTTCATGGGGGTGAAGATGCTCCGATTTAAGGGAGAGCTTCCGTTAGGGGGTCTACAGGTGCGCTACGGCTCGCTGACTGTTGGGGCGGCTACTACAGGAGCGAACCCTTACTTCTTCCTTTGGTGGGCTACAGTCGGGGCCGCCTTGATCATGAGTTCAGCAGCTTTCGGTCTGATAGGTTTCCTACTTTTCGCTATAATCCATTGGCTCTGCGACTTCTCTTGGTATTTATTCCTCTCTGTCATCGTCTTCAAGTCGAAGCGGCTTTGGAGTCGGAGGACCTGTAGGATGATCTTTGGTTTTTGTGCACTCCTCCTCATAGGCTTCGGGGTCTGGTTCATCTTCTCCGCTCTATAATGCCTCCTCACAGGGTCTGCTAAGCTCATCCTTAAATTTACAAAGCTTATTGCCAGGTCGAGAAACATTACGGGAAATCTTGGCGTAGTTGTTTAGGATTTGGAGCGCGCTTCCGTTTCTTGGGCCCTTCCATAGAACTCTCGGCTTAGAGATGCTCAATAAATCTTCTAATTGTTCTTCTTGACTTCTACAGCCAGGTTCCTCAGCCCTCCATAAGCCACTTTATAGTGTCCACGACCGAACACGCGATGGTACGGGGGTTAGGTTTAAATTCCGAGAATTTAAACACGAGCATATGATTTCTGACGTGTCTTTAGCGTAGGATTTTTATGTGCCTCGCTGGCATGTTGAGAATATGAATTTAAAATTCGTTATTGTGACAATTGGAGCATGGTTGCTTTTTATGGTTCTTGCAATAATCAATGCGGTAATACGGAACAAAGTATACAAACCAGTGGTCGGTGATTTAGCTGCTCATCAAATAAGTTCGATAGCATTTATGGCAGTTGTTCTTGTCGCGACTTATGCAATTTTAAGAATTAGCAACCTTGAACTCAGCGATTTTAAGGCATTCTCTACGGGTGCTATATAGCCGATCTCAACAATTGCGTTTGAATTCATTGCCGGGCATTATGTTTTTGGAAATCCGTGGGGGGAACTTCTTGCGGACTACAATCTATTTGAAGGAAGAATCTGGAGCCTCGTTCTGCTAACTATTCTATTAGCTCCATATGTAGCAAATAAACTACGATAATAAAAGAAAATCTGCGTCGCAGATGGCTTTAGCTATCTCGTCCTCTCTTGTAGTTGAGACTTTTTAGCAAGAAGTACAAAAAGCGATATTGCTGGCACCACAAAGCCCATGGTAGCGGTGAATTGGATGGTTACTCCCCATATGTCAAAAAGTTGTTAAAATACTGACAAGACTCTTGCCCAGAACCTCCATTTTCTCATCAACAGTAATCCAGCAGCAGCTATGAACCTCCACGTCCTCAACACAAAGACATCGCATTTATAGCCTGAATAATCACTAGAGCAACTTCCACATCTAAGAGACCCTCAGGCGTAATTGTGCTAAGGTGTCACAAGACAAATCTTCCAGCGGGCTGAAGTGTCCATAAGAGCGCTACAAAGGTTGTGCTTTTGGTTTGGTCGGTTTTCCTGAGCTATGAATTTCTTTCTTAACCATACTCCGCCATCAACCCGATTTGAGTTGCTATCTTTTTTCCAAATTCCTTGCATTTTTGAAATTCGCCCTCCGCGATGGGGCCTTTCATTCCCAAGACTTTATTGATAAGCCAGGAACTATCTGTTTTAATCCCGGAGCCTTTTCACTTATTCGTTTCTCCATCTTTTTTACTGCCTTTTCGAAGTCTTTTCCCATATACGTGTCGAAAACTGCGAACTTTTTTTTATCTTCAAGTTGCAACTTGCCGAGCTTATCGATAAAGCTTTTAATGCCCCTTGTTGGTCCGCCCATGTGATTTGGGGAACCAAGCAAAATTACGCCATAGTTGGGGATTTTGTCTAGGTCTATTTCTTTAAGTTCACTAAGGGAAGCTTCTATCCCCCCCAACTTCTTTTAGGCCCTCTATGACTGTCTCCGCTACAAGTTTGGTGTTACCATACTTTGACTCATAAACAACAATTACTTTCACTAATAATCTCTCCACCATTTTTATACTAAGTTTCCCCTCATTTTTTATGACTTGCGGAAAATTAGCTGCATCTTTGCAGAAAAAATGGAAAAACCGAGAATTTAGGCGCTAGTCACGAGGTTGAGTGCGGGGGGTGGGATTTGAACCCCTAGTTCTGGTGCCCTCCCACTTGTTTTTTGACCTGTTTTTCATTTGGGGGCACCTAACTTATATTTTGAGCGGGGTTAGAGTTAAAGTTTTCTTGATTTTTCAGAGATTGTTTCTGCGATCTTCCATTGTTGCGATTTTAATTTTTGGGTTTGGATGATTTTTGGTGTTGTGTTTGGCGTGTTCGGATGACGCGGATTTAAGGGGTTTTCTTTCGGCTTTAGAGTCCAGCACTCGTAACGTTTATGGTCGAGGGCTGAAGCTTTTTGAACAGTTTTATAGTGATCAAGGGTCATTGCGGGATTTCTTGGATCGGGTTGAGCGGGATAGACTTTTGCCTAGGCGTGAAAGGAGACGCATAGCTGTGGTGGTTTTGAACGGTTTTGTGGTTTGGCTTACTAATCGCGGCTATGCGCCAAAGACTATTAGGGTTTATGTTGGGGCTGTCCAAAGCCTAGCAAAATATTATGATATACCTATAAGCCTGCGTTATGTGCGTCTTCCGCCAGCCAAGCCCATCCATAGGAAGCATCCTTGGACTTTAGCGGAGATAGGCGAGTTCATAGCAGTCATGGACAAGCCAATGTATAGGAGCATCGCAGCCTCCCTCCTCCAAAGTGGTCTAAGCCTATCCGACCTCCTGGCACTGACATACCGCGACATCAAAGGAGAGTTTGAAAAAGGAATAACCCCATTATGCCTCGACTTAGCTAGGAGAAAAACAGGCGTGCAATTCATAACGTTTCTCGGCAGCTGAGCTGTTAAGCTCCTTAAGGAACATTTATCAAGCCGAAAGCTTGAGGATGCATCGTCAATCTACAATGTATCCGCCAGAACCTTACACGCTTATTTTCGCAAGACCGCCCAGAAATTCGCAGGTGCGCTTAAGGGCCGAAACCCCTACAGCCCCCACTCGCTTAGAGCGGCCTTCCGTACGTTCCTAAGCGACCACAAAGTGGATCTGCTATACATAGAATTCTGGATGGGCCACAAGCTGCCCGAACAGTTACGCGCCTACATAAACAAGAGCAGGGAAAGCTGGAGACAAACATACAAAGAACAAGCAGAACCGTGGCTAACACCACCATAATGCAAAACAATGTCGTTTAGCTGCAACTAACAGAAGTTACCCTTAAAGTTTTAATTATTGTTTATGGTATGTAATTTAGTGTAAGGTTAATGTGCGAATCCCATTGTGGGAGTGATTTGGTTGCCTGTTGAGGTTGGTTTGGAGTTGTATGGTGAGAAGAGTGTTGTTTTACCGTCTTTTACTGGGCATGTGGCTAGGGGTTTGTTGTTGCATGTTGTTAAGCAGGTGGATCCAATTTCGGCTGATGTTTTGCATGAGTTGGATGTTTCTAAGCCTTATAGTGTTACGCCTTTGCGTTTCCGAAGTGGTTCGCGGGTTGATAAGGGTTTTATGTTGGATCCTGCTTATCTCTGTCGTGTGGATTTTAGGTTTTTGAGGGATGATTTGGCGGGTTACGTGTTAAGGTTTTTTGAGAAACAGAACAGTGTTATGATTTTTGACGCTGTTTTTCGCATAGCTTCTTTAAGCATTAAGAGCAAAAGCTATGGGGATTTGGAGCGTGACGCTAAAGCTGTTGAGCGGTTTAGGCTTGTTTTTGAGACTCCTACTTATTTGCCGTGTTTGGGCAGCAGTTATCGTTGGATGTTCCCGATGCCGTGAGGGTTTTTTCTGGGCTTTTGCGTGTTTGGAACAAATTTAGTGATGGTAGACGTTTTGGTAAAGAGGAGTTTTTGGCTTATAAGGAGTGGTTGGCGAAGAATGTTGGGGTTTGTGGGTATAGGCTTGGGACGAGATTGGCAGTTATGCGGGACAAGAAGGCTGTGGGTTTTACTGGTTGGTGTGCTTATGAGATGGGGGATTTGGAAAGTGAATGGAATAGGGTGACGGTTATGCTGGCTAAATATGCGGAATACTCAAACATAGGAGGAAACAAAACAGCAGGATACGGCGTGACAAAAACAATACTTTAACTATTAGGTGACAACCATATGGTAAGTTTGTTGAAGGAGGTTTTCTTTAAAATTCTTGATGGAAGGAAGCCCTATCCCCATCAATTGAAGACTGCCGAAAACTTGGTTAATGGGAAATCGGTTATATTACGCGCTCCATGTGGGTCTGGAAAAACTGAGGCAGCCTACGCTCCTATGCTTCTCGACCTAGATAATATCTTGCCAAATAGACTGGTTTATTCGTTACCGACCCGCGCTTTAGTGGAGGATATTGCTGAACGTATAACAAGAGGCTTAGCTAAAACCGAAAGCAAGTATACAGTTTCACCTCAACATGGAGCAAACTCCAAAGATCCATTTTTCAGGAGCGATATCATAGTTGCAACTATCGACCAGACTGTGGGTGCCTATTGTTGCACTCCGTTAAGTTTACCAGTACATTTTGGGAATATTCCCGCAGGAGCTGCTGTCTCCTCCTTTCTATGCTTTGATGAAGCGCATGTCTATGATTATGAATTAGGTCTTCAAAGTATGCTTGTTCTTTTAGAGAGGGCAGCAAAGTTGGGATTGCCCTTCTTAATTATGTCCGCTACATTGCCAGAATCCTTTATAGAGTGGTTTATGGATAACCCCGTCTTTGGTAATAAAGTTGAAGTGATTGAAGGAAATGAAAAAGATATACCTAAGAGGAGAGATCGACATGTCGTTTTGAGGTGGTGTAGCAAGATTCTTGAAGCAAAAGATGTTATAAAGGCCGCAGAAACTTATAGCAAAATCATGGTTGTTTGTAACACTGTAGACCGCGCACAAAACATTTATGAAACTGTTGAAAAACAGCTTAAGGCTCAAGATTTTGACGTCTATTTATTACATTCTAGATTTTTGGATGAAGATAGAAAGAGAATTGAAAAAAATATGAAGGCATCCATTAGAGACAAAAATGTTAAATCGTTAATAATAACTACACAGGTGTGCGAAGTTGGACTAGATATTTCTTGTGATTTACTACTGACAGAGCTTGCACCTCCTGACGCGCTCGTACAAAGAATCGGTCGGTGTGCACGTGAAGGTGGGCATGGTGAGGTTGCAGTTTACGATGTGGCTTTTCCTGCACCGTATGGCGGAATAGAGATTGAACGAAGCAGAAATTATGTTGTAGAAAATCTTGACGGTAAGATAATCCATTGGAAAGAGGAACTCGAATTTGTGAACAGCATCTTGAACGAAACTTTCAAGACGATAATGAATGATGATCGGTGCAGATACAGGGTGGTGCTGAGTTTAAGTGACGCCGCATTTAAAGGAGATCGGTATGGAATAGAAAGAAATGTCCGTGAAATTTTAGGGACAAATGTAACGATATGGGATAATCCTGAAACATTAAAATATGAAGAACTTTTATGTATGCCATGGCTTAATGTTGATATTAGAGTCTTAGAACGATATTTGAATAGGGCAAAATATTGGGAAGTCGTTTTTGAACATGACGAGTATGGAAAACCATCTGTAGACCTCAAAATTCATGGCAGATTATATCCATATGGGTTTTGCATAATACATTCGGATTACGCAAAATATGATGCGAAAATGGGTTTAATTTTGGGTGAGAAGGGTTCAGTCCTTAACCCCGTAGAAAGTAAGATGCGGGATCCGATGGCATTAAGCTATGATTATAAGGAGGAAACATGGGTTGAGCATTCAAGAAAGTGCCTCCAAGCATTTAAAAGGCTTAAGGAAAAAGAGATGCGGCCCATTCGCTTGTTAGCAGATATTATTGGTCTTGACCAACGCACTACAGAAGGTTTGCTGGCAATAAGTGTTGCTCTTCACGATTTAGGGAAGCTTAACATCAAATGGCAAAAAAGTATAGGAATACAAGAGGATGACACCCCGCTCGCTCACACAGCTTATCAACAAAGAGTCCCGCCTCATGCAACAATATCTGCGGACGCGATTTATCCCATTTTCAAGAGTTTACTTCCCAACATATATTTTGCATTGGCGTTCAAATTCGCTATGGCCCACCATCACCACACTAGGGCAGAAGAAATATTGCCCTATGAGCTTGGATGGAGAAGTTATTACAAAGGCGCAATCAGAGAAGTATGTGAAGAATACTCAATAGACGTGGATCCAGCAGAAATACGAACATCAGAAAACTCATATAAGAAGTTAGAAACACGCATGTTTAACTTTGAGGCGTTAAAGCCCTTTACAGCATATTGTATAATATCGAGAATACTTCGTTTAAGCGACAGAGAATCCTTTGCAATTAAAGACGAAAATTTATTTAAAAATAATTGACAAATTAATTACACATGAGCCGTAGATTCATTGTTAACAAAACTGGATTTGAAATGTTTGATTGTTTCAGAGCTTATGGGCTGTCTCTTCTAATAGGCGGCCTAGGGAATGAGACTCCAATATTCATCCATGATCACGGTTATGCTTATACTATAAATGTAAAAGGAGATGCCCCGCAAGGTCCAGATCCCAAAATTTTTGAGAAAACAGAAAGCAACTCGTGGCCTTTTGTATTTCAAACTTTTAAGGAACGAAAAGATTTGAAAGGTAAACTGCCTTTAGAAGATGTAAAAGATATAGCAATTCAACACTTTAGTAAGATACTTGATCTCTATAGTAAGCGTGAATTTGTGCCTGAAATAGGCACTAAAGTTAAGGACGGAAAGACTCTATATCAAACAATTGATGTATCAGCGGCTAAGGGGTATAGAGAAGAAAAGAGGTTAACTTACCATGAAGGCAGCCAGCTTCAAGTTGATAAGTTCTCTTGGTGTATCGCTGCTATAGGTGCTGCTTG
>JAVZMI010000001.1:180932-207050 GCA_038883335.1 Candidatus Bathyarchaeia archaeon | reverse complement strand
TGTGAACAGCACTAAAAAAATTGACGGGGCACTTACCGTCAAGTCTATATGCAGCGCTTCCATTAATATTGATGGAGGGGGGCTGTTGGGTAAAGTTAAATTGTATATGGGACCGCCAACTAAGGGTGACTCCGGTATAGCTAGGTTGAGCACTAAAGCCATAGCCGAGTTGAAGGCAAAAGAAGGAGATATGGTTGAGATACGTCAAGGCATTTTCTCTATGGGGGGCCTCCTGCCTACTTTCAGGATCGCTAAGGCGCTACCTGAAGATGAAGGGAAGAACATAGTCAGGGTTGGGGAAGAAGACTTTAAGAAGTCTAAATTCAAAGTCGACCAGAAAGCCACAGTGTCAACTCTATAACAAACATCCTCCTTTTTTTTATAAAATGCCCCGATTCGGTAAGCTGTGGCGTAAACTATATTTATCTAAGACTAGTTCTCTTAAAACTAACCATTGCGTAGCTAAAGAGATAACTGTTGGTGTTGAGATATGAAAGTCAAGTGCATTGAATGCGATTGTGAGTTTGATGCGCCAAAGGATGTGATAAAGGGCGAAGTTCTAACTTGTCCAGACTGCGGCTTAGAGTTGGAAGTGGTCAACATAAACTCTGACCCCCTTGAAGTTAAGAAGGCACAAGTAGCGGGTGAAGACTGGGGAGAGTAACCTACGCCAAGCATAGGTTTAGTTTTCGACCAAATCCGCTGGGAAGAGAAAGCCATCCTAGAGACGGCTAAGAATAGAGGTGTAACTGTTAATCTAATTGACGCCAAAGATAGCACATTCCCTTTGATTGGGGACGAAGCAATCTATTGGGATGTGATCCTTCAACGGTGCGCCAGCTACTTTAGAAACCTCCACTCAACAGCCATACTGGAAAGCAGAGGATACACCGTAATCAATAATTTCCAAGTAAGTCTGGTCTGTGGAAACAAGCTCTTCACAACTCTCGCCTTACTGAAAGCTGGTGTCCCGACGCCGAGAACTCATGTGGCCTTTACATCCGAAGCTGCGCTTAAGGCTTTGGATGAAGTGGGCTATCCGGCAATCCTCAAACCAGTGGTGGGCAGCTGGGGCAGGTTTATCGTGCCTCTAAAGGATAGAGAGACAGCTAAAGCTGTCTTTGAAGAGAGGGAGTACATGTATCCCCTCTACCAAGTTTATTATATTCAGGAAGTAGTTGAGAGGCCTCCGAGAGATTTAAGGGTCTTTGTGGTTGGGGATGAGGTTGCCGCTGCGATTTACAGGTACTCCTTCGTAGATATGAAGACCAATATAGCAAAAGGTGGAAAGGCGGAGGAGTGTCGCGTAACAAACGAAATCAGAGAACTCGGAATCAAGGTTGCTAGGGCGGTTGGTGGGGGAATATTGGGTGTAGATATGATGGAGACGAAGGAGGGCCTTCTTGTCCACGAGGTCAACCCTACGGTAGAGTTTCAAGCTACAGTCTCAGCAACCAAGGTCGACATACCGGAGTACATAATTGGCTACTTGCTCGTGAAGGCTAGGAGGTAAAACGCTTAAATTTGTCGTTTAGTAATTACACTTTTTATAAGTATATGCTACCTAAAGCTGTCCACGGCAGAGTTCTCACGTTAGCTAAGTCTAGGATGTGGGTGATTTGCGAGTAGGGATAATTGGCGCTTCAGGTTACACGGGTGGCGAATTGCTGCGGTTGCTCTTATCTCACCCAAAGGTGGAGATTACTCAAGCTACCTCACGAGAGTATGCAGGCGAATATATCTTCAGGGTCCATCCTAATCTACGAGGCATGACCGGTTTACAATTCGACGAGCCAAACATATCTAAAACTGTGGAGAAATGTGATATTGTATTCACGGCTACGCCTCACGGTGTATCCTCTAAACTTGTTCCTAAATTGTTGGAAGCTGGCCTAAAAGTTATAGATCTTAGCGCGGACTTCAGGTTAAAGAACCCTAACGACTACCCCCTCTGGTATGGTTGGGTACACCCAAACCCTGAACTCCTCCAGAGGGCAGTATACGGGTTGCCCGAGTTACATAGAGAAGAGGTGAAGGGCGCGCAGCTTGTGGCTTGCCCTGGTTGCATGGCGGTCGCGACCACGTTGGCACTTGCTCCTGTTGTTAGGGCTGGTCTCGTGGATGAGGATAGAATTATCGCCGATGTCAAGGTAGGCTCTTCTGGCGGGGGAGTGAAGCCTAGCATGGCAACTCACCATGCTGAGAGGTTTGGTGTCATCCGTGCGTATAAGCCAGTCGGCCATAGGCACACAGCGGAGATTGAACAGGAACTTAGATTGATCTCTGGTCACGATGGTATTAGGGTCGCTATGTCTGCTCACGCGGTAAACATAGTTCGTGGAATTCTCTCTACAACTCACTCGTTCTTGGTTAAGGCTACAAACATGGCTGAACTTTGGAAGCTTTATAGGGGGCTTTACCAGAATGAACCCTTCGTTAGATTAGTAAGGGATCGAAAAGGGTTGTATAAGTACCCTGACCCAAAGATCGTAATAGGCTCGAACTATTGTGACGTTGGCTTCGAGCTTGACGGTCACACTAACCGCTTAGTGACAATTTCAGCCATAGATAACCTCGTTAAAGGAGCCGCTGGAACAGCAGTCCAAAACCTTAACATTATGCTGGATGTTGATGAAAGAACCGGTCTGCAGCAGCCGGGACTTCACCCTGCGTGATAACTATGCTGACGGTAGTTAAGATTGGGGGGAGCATCCTTCGGAAAGGTTTTCCTGCCAATTTATCTAGTGAACTAAGAGATGTTATGTGCGAGGGTAGGGTCATTCTTGTGCATGGTGGAGCAGCAATTGTAACCGAGATGGCTGAGAAACTTGGGAAGAAGCAGCAATTTATCCAGTCTCCTGACGGGATGAGGAGCAGGTATACTGATCTTGAAACCATGGAGGTCTATACGATGGTTATGGCTGGGAAGTTGAATAAACAGATAGTTGCCGCCCTAGCCAGCCGCGGCATCAAATCTATAGGGATCTCGGGTGTTGACGGGAACTTGTTGAAGGCTGAAAGGAAGAAGAGGTTGCTCATCCAAGATGAGCGGGGGAGGAAAGTGATCATAGATGGAGGCTACACCGGGAAGATCACCAAGGTCGAAAGTGACGTTCTAAAGGCTCTCCTAAGCTTTGGCTTCCTTCCAGTTATCGCACCTATCGCGGTGGGTGATGAGTTCGAGTTCTTAAACGTAGATAGTGATAGGGCAGCTGCATACATCGCGGGTGCTCTCGATGCGGATAAGCTTATATTTTTGACAGATGTGGAAGGGGTTATTCTTGATGGGGTTAAGGTGGATAGAATGACCGTCGAGGATGCAAAGATGAACCTCCAGCGGATAGGCCACGGTATGAAGAAGAAGGTCTACGCGGCTATGGAGGCACTGAGTATGGGGGTGAATGAGGTGGTAATCACCTCTGGGCTTCTGGAGAAGCCGATCTCCTCGAGTTTTAGACATGAGGTGGGGACCGTAATTGCCGTTAAGTAGGGAAGAAATTATCCAGATCGAGAACAGCCACCTAGTAAACTCGTATAACCGGAGAGGGATTGTGGCTGTCAGTGGCAAAGGTGCCGTCATCTGGGATCTCAATGGGAAGGAGTATATCGACTGTATGGCTGGTTATGGAACTTGCACGGTTGGTCACTCAAACGATAGGGTGATAAGGGCTATTCAGGAGCAAGCTAGAAAACTCCTCTCCTGCCACATCTCTCTCTATAATGATGCGCGGGCAGAGTTGATAGAAAAGATAATAGAAGTTGTACCAAAGGGGCTGAATCGAGTCTTCTTTTCTAATAGCGGCTCGGAGGCTGTGGAGGCCGCCATCAAGATGGCGAGGAGACATACTGGCAGGCGTGAAATAATCTCTACCATGCGGGCATACCACGGTAAGACTATGGGTGCCCTATCAGCTACTTGGGACTCAAAATACCGTGCACCCTTTATGCCTTTATTGCCTAACTTCAAATTTGTTCCCTACGGTCGAGCTGATCGGGTCAGGGAGGCCATAACCAATGACACAGCAGCAGTTATAGTGGAGCCAGTTCAAGGAGAAGGTGGAGTCTACGTTGCACCGGACGGTTATCTAAAAGAGCTCAGGGAGATCACCGAGGAGAAGGATGTTTTATTAATATTCGATGAAGTTCAGACCGGGTTTGGAAGAACTGGCAGATTCTTTGCTTGCGAACATTGGGGCGTCACCCCAGATCTGTTATGTTTGGCAAAGGCTGGAGGTAGTGGAATTCCGATCGGCATAACGGTGGGCACAGAGAGTGTCACTTCTTCTTTGAAAGTTGGCGAGCATACAAGCACCTTCGGAGGTAACCCCTTACAATGTGCTGCCGCCTCCGCCACTATAGATGTAATCAGAGAGGAGAGACTATGGGAGAAGGCTGAAACCCTCGGAAACCATTTTATGGAGTTACTTCGCGGACTAGTGGGCAAGTATAGAATCGCGAGGGAAGTTCGAGGGCTAGGGTTGATGATAGGTTTTGAGTTACGGTTCGATGTCATGGGTATAATCCGGAGGATGATGGAAGAGGGTGTCATAATTCTTGACGCTGGGGTGAATATTATCCGTTTCCTACCGCCATGTGTAATTACTCGGGAACAGCTCTCCACTGTGGCTGAGAAACTTGAACTTTGCTTGGCCGAGGAGGAGAATAAGCGGTTGGGCTGAGGATCCGCGAAGGTTTATCATGCGGTTCGCTGAGCGGAGTTCAAGAGCTATAGCGCATTAAATGAATAAGTCGCTATTTAGCGGCCTAATTAACTCCTTCGAGTTAGCCTTCTCGTCTGGTTTGAAAGCGTATCCTCGAATCAACGCAACCGGTATGCCTTCGGCGGCTTCACCTATGACTAATTCGGCTGCTGAGGCTAATTCATCAGCCACAGCAATCTGCTTTACCTTTAGTGTATATCCGAAAAGATCCTTCTCGCCTCTCCTATCCAAGAGAGGTCTTATCCCTGCCACTCCCACCGCTACATTAGTCTGACCTATCCTAAAAGCTCTGCCGAATGTGTCTGAGATTATTACAGCCACCTTTTTCCCTGTCAGCTTTCTTATTTGTTGCCTGATCCTCTCGGCACTCCTATCGGCGTCCTCTGGTAACGTCGTTACAGCATCTCCACCTGTAACGTTAGATATGTCGACGGCTGAGTTGGCGCATATCCATCCATGTTTAGTCTCAGTGATTAGGTGGGGTCCTCGGAGGCGAATTACCCTCCGCGCCTCTCTTAGGATGACCTCGGTGATTCTTGGATCTTTTCCGACTTGTTCGGCGATGATTTTCGCTTCAATTGAGGGTTTTATTTCGCTAAGCCTTATGATCGATCCTTCAGCTTTAGAAACCACGGTCTGTGCTATTACTAAGATGTCACCATCTTCAAAGGTCGAACCTTGCCTCTTAACAGCATCGCAGATCAGTGAGGGAAGGTCGTCTCCGGGTTGAATTAGAGGAATACCTGTGACACCGATAACCTCTATTTTAGGAGGTGATGGCATGGTTCCGTCTCCTTTCGTAGCCTTATGCCTAGCCTTGGGGCATTGTTGTCTACTCTTGGAGGCTCTCATAAAGTTTCTGAAGTTGACGCAAAATCTTATAAACCATTCCGTAATGATTAATGTGCAACTTTACCGCCAAAAATAACCACGATACAAATGCAAACCTCGTGATGTACGTTTGACACGGAAACGTGCAGTCCAAACAAAGGTAGGAGGCTTCTTTAAAAGCGGTTATGCCAGAAATGGATGGTGTAAGCTTTGAATAAAATTGAATTATGTAAAATTCCCAGCTACTTCGCCATCGTGATATTGGCGCCTTATGTGATCTCCACAGTACTAGGAGAGGTTAGCCTACCCCAACTCATATCGCTGACTGTATTTGTCAGTTTCATTGCAGGCTCTCTTTTCTATTGGCCGTTTAGAAACGGGTTTGCTCTGATAGGCATATCGCTTCTCCTCGCCCTTAGGGTCTTAGACATAGAACATTTGATTGAGTTTGCGAACTTGGACATAGTTCTCTTCCTTGTCGGTATGATGTCAGTGATAGCGTTCCTTGAGGAGAAGAAATTCTTCGACTGGCTGATCTCTATCATGATAAAGCCGTTCTCGAAGAGTCCTCCTATGCTGATATTTGTAATACTAATTCTCGCAACCATAATGGCGGCACTTGTGGACGAGGTAACATCGATACTATTTATGAGTGTAATAATGTTGAAAGTTCTATCCCAATATGGAATAGAAGGCAAAAAGACTATACCGTTTATCATATTCCTCGTATTCACGACTAATATAGGAAGCAGCGCTCTCCCAGTTGGAAACCCCGTGGGGGTTCTAATCGCCTTTCAAGCCGGTTTAACGATCAGCGACTTCATTAGATGGGTCTTTCCTCTAGCGATAATAAACAGCGTACTTACGGCAGTAATCGGTATGGTCTACTTGATGCGTGGAACAAAGCTTAGCAATCCAGGTCAAGTATTGGAGTTTGAAGAGGTTAAGATGAGCCGAGACCTCAAGGTCGCCCTATGCATATTCATCGGGGTGCTTGCTGGGCTGATACTTCACCACCAGATAGAAGAATACTTACATCTTGGGAAGAATATGATGTTGTTGGGGGTTCCTCTGCTTGGATCTGGTGCTGTTCTAATGATTAGTAGGGGACGCGCCCGTGAAATCATAGAAAAAGTTGACTGGTGGACGTTACTCTACTTCCTACTGCTCTTCGCGAGTGTAGGGACATTAAGGTTTACAGGTGTAACAGACCTAATCGCGCTCACAATCGCCAAATCAGTCAGCGGACTATTCGACACAATGCTACTAGTTGGGGGGGTCATCTCTGTTCTAACAGCCTTTATGGACAACGTGTTAGCTGTAGCCACATTAGCGCCAGTAGTTCAAGCCTTAGGCGACGTAGGCTTACCTATAGAGCCGATCTGGTGGATGATGCTAATCGGCGGAACCTACTGCGGCAATGCCACTGTAATCGGCTCTACGGCCAACATTGTGGTAGCAGGACTGATTGAGAAAAAGAAGATAGGCTCATTCTCCATGGTTGGGTGGATGATTTTGGGTGTGCCGATCTCCATACTGACGTTCTTCATAGCCTTCGCGCTCCTCTGGGTTCAGCTATAACCGCGCAACCTAAAACCATTACTTTATTACACGTTTTTTATGGAAGTTTTTTCCGCCGCCCCTACCATTTTATAAAATACGCGCCAATTGCATTCGATGAAAAACGTCAGCTATAAGACCCACATTGCCAGTGAACCTAATGTAAACTATAGTTCTTGGCTTAATCGGAATCATTTTATCCATGAGTGGCAGCCATGTATGGCCGAAGTTTTTCCAGCTTCTTGTATATCCTCCACTAAAGCTGAAACATTACAGTTTGTGGGTTTAGGTATAATCTTCCCGAGTCTATCCAAGTCTGATTCTATTGCATGGTCGTCGTCCAATACTTTTTTGCTAAAGTTTTGCTTTTCTATTTTGAAGTATTCTGTCTATTTTTCTGGACGATCCTCCTTATCTTTTCAAACTCTTCTATTCGCTTTGCCGTCGATTTAAACTTGAAGCTCAGCTCTTTAATTAACGGCAGGTGATAAAGTTTGAGGTGTTGGAAGTGCAATTCACGTCTCATTCACCTTAGTAACTCCTCAAGACATTACCTCTACTGCCAAAAATGTTTACGTGTAAGGAAATATCTCTCACCACCCCCAATTCGTCCCGAAAACTCAGGCAAAGTAGACGCACAAATAGCGCAAGATGTAACTTACACGCCAAGACTTTCGGGGTCAAAAAAGATCTCTCCCATTGTTGCCTCAACGCCAAGGCCCATCTTACCTTGATAAGCATTATATAGCAAGGTATGCTTCTGAACCAGATGCATACCATGATAACTGTTATATCTGGTGGGACGGGCTCGGCGAAATTTCTCGAGGGCGTTCGCGAGATACTTTGTGAAGAGGATCTCACAGTTATAGTCAACGTGGGAGATAACTTCGAGGTCTTCGGCCTTTACATCTGCCCAGATGTTGATACGGTAACATATATGTTTGCCGGGTTACTGGACGAGGAAAGGGGGTGGGGGCGAAGGGAAGACACGTTCAACGCTCTAGCTAATCTTTCTCGCTTGGGGGTGGAGACGTGGTTCAGGCTGGGCGACAAGGATCTGGCTCTTCACATCTATCGCACCTTTCACAGGCGAGCTGGTCGTGGTCTCGCTGAAGTTACCCAGCGCATCTCGGCGTTGCTTGGAGTTAGGGCAAAGATACTGCCTGCATCTGACTCTCCTGTGGAGACGAGAATTCTAACTGATAATGGGTTGTTACATTTTCAGGAGTTTTGGGTTAAGCGGGAGGCGAGAGATAGAGTTTTAGGTGTGGTGTATGTAGGAGCTGAGCAAGCCTCACCCGCCCCCGGCGTAGTAGAGGCTATAGAGAAGGCTGATGGTATAATTATAGCGCCTGCCAACCCTGTAACAAGCATAGGCCCGATTCTGGCCATACCTGGCATAAAAGACGCGTTAGTAAAGACCAGCGCGAAGAAGGTTGCGGTATCTCCAATAGTGGGAGGAAGACCGTTTAGTGGGCCTGCGGGGAAGCTTCTAGAAGGTATCGGGGTGGAAGTATCATCCTTTGGAGTCGCTTGGCTTTATCGAGACTTTTTAGATGCTATAGTGATTGACTTCGAGGATTCAGCCTTAAAAGGGCGCATAAATCAGCTGGGCGTGGAATGCATCCTGACCGACACGGCTATGGCGAGCAAGGATGGTAGAAAGAGGTTAGCAGCTAAGGTGGTTGAGATTTTGAAGAGACATTGAGAGATGGGGCTCTTCGGTATGGTTGTTGACGTCATTATACCTGTAAAAGGTTTGAGAAATATAAAGAGCCGTTTAGCTCCAATATTGGACGCCGATGGGAGGTGCAAACTTGGCTTAAACATGTTTATAGACGTGATGAACGCGGTGCAGCGTTCACGAGACATCAGGAGCATCCTTGTCGTATCTTCAGACCCAACAATCCATGAGCTTTCTAAAGATATGAACGCCGAGACTTTGATGGAGAAATCTGAGAGGGGCGTGAACACAGCTGTAGCAATTGCCACAAGCTATGCCAAGCATAGGGGCGCTACGGGCGCACTAATTTTACCCTCAGACATTCCACTTATAACACCACGGGACATAGATAGGATGATTAGCATGGCAGCAGATGAGCGGTCGATGGTTATAACCCCCTCTATACGCTATGATGGAACTAACGCGCTACTTCTTAAACCGCCCGACGTAATAAGAACCTGCTACGAAAATGAAAGCTATACTGCTCACATTCGAATGGCAAAAGAGAGAGGACTTAAACTATCTGTATACTTTTCTAAGAGGGTAATGCTCGACATAGATACCCCCGAAGATGTTGAAGAGTTCCTTAGAGTGGGAGGAGATACGTTTACACACCGTTTCCTCAGGAAGGAAATACCCTGCAATGGCTTCGTAAAAAAAATAAAATTCTAGAAGGGATCTCAGTGGCTAAGCCTTCGGATGACTTTTTGATTCTCGTCGTATATCGTGACCTCTAGAGGCATCTGTCCGGGTAAGGTGTGAGTGGCACATGCGAAGCAGGGGTCGTATGCTCTGAAAGCCATCTCGACTCTATTTAGGAGCCCCTCCGAGACTTTACCACCTTTAATCAGTCCTTGGGCAGCTTGCTTGATTGAGATGCAGATTGGCGCGTAATTGTTGGTCGTCCCTACAATTAGGTTTACCTTCTTGAGTACTCCTCTCTCATCGGTTACATAGTGGTGCGTTAGTGTCCCCCTAGGCGCCTCAACCTCACCCACACCTTCTGTCGGTGTCTCCTTTGGTATCTGCCTTACATTCGAATCGAGAATCTCTGGATCTTGGCTGAGTTCCAGTGTCCTCTCTGCAGCATACATCAACTCAACCAATCGGGCCCAATGTGTCGCTAGAGTATGGTGAACAGGCTTACCTCCCAGAGTCTCATACATTTTCTCATACTCAGCTTGCGCTAGAGGGGTAGCCATACCGTCTGCGGCGTTTAGACGTGAGAGCGGTGTCGCCCGGTAGACTCCACTACCCTTTCCGCCGACGAGCCCCTTCCACCCAACTTTCTTCAGGTAGGGGAATTTGAGGTATGACCACGGCTCAACATGCTCCGCTATGTGTTCCATATAATCTGCGGGGGGGTATTTTGCGAACTCTTTACCGTCAGGGTCGACGACTCTGATCATCCCATCATAGAAGTTGACCTTATTGTTCTGATCAACTGTACCCATATAATAAGTCCTTGTGGTATAGGCGTCGCTAAAAATCATGTCGACATAGTCTTTATTTTTGAGGACGACATCCTCGAAGAGTTTCAAGCTGAACTTACCGAACTCAACCATCTCTTTAGCCATAGCCTCTATCTTCACTTGCTCATCCTTGCTTAGAGGTTTACTCACACCTCCAGGTAATCCGTAGGTTGCGTGAACTTGCCTACCGCCAATCATCTGTATAATTTGATGCCCCATGAGGCGGTGTCTGATTACTGAGAGCCCTATCTCCTTCCCAACCTTCGCTATGAGACCTAGGACATTCCTCTCAGCTGGAGATGCTTCTGGGCCGACAACGAAATCCGCACCTGCAAGTATGTAGAAATGAGTTATCTTGTCAGCAAACTGGAAGGCACTGTATAGTAGCTCCCTTATCTTCTTAGCCGCGCTCGGCGGCTCTACGTGGAAGACCGCATCAAGAGTTTTAGTCGAAGCCATGCTATGGGCTTCTGGGCAGACTCCGCATATCCGCGAGGTGAGGTCAGGCATCTCTTCGACGCGGCGGCCCTCACAGAACTTCTCGAAGCCTCTCAGCTCCGGTACCTGGAAGTAGGCATTCGCGACATTACCTTCACTATCTAAGAAGATACTTATCTTACCATGCCCTTCAAGCCTTGTTATAGGGTCTATCGTTATTGTCTTCATTTCTTAGCCTCCTTTAAAAGTGAATTCGCGAAACCGAACATATAGAAGGTTCCAACCGGGTCAACTACCTTGTCGACGGCTTCTTTCATCTCATCACTGCTTTCCGCCTCAAGTATCGATGCCAACGCAGAAAGCATCTTGGCACCCTGGTCTCTGACGCCGGGAGGGGGGCCATAGCATCCCCGACAGGGCATATTCGCTTTGACACATAAAGCGCCCCCACAGCCTCCCCTGGTGGCCGGCCCCATACAGAGGATGCCCTGCTCGAGGAGGCATTTCTCGCGGTCAGGGATAATCTCGTAGTTGCGGTAGATCTTCTTAATCTTCTTCCCCTCGCGTTTCCTTTCACACTCATCACAGAGAGTCTTATCTCTAGCTCCTATAACGGAACCTTTAGGTGGGAGATTGCCGCTCACAATAGCCTCAATAGCAGCCCACACTTGGTCACCTACCGGTGGGCATCCTGGAATCGAATAATCCACATCAACCGTTTGACCTAAAGTGCTGAGGCGACCTAAAAATTCTGGCAACTCAAGTGTACCCTCTGGGGCTTCTACCTTGGTTTTGGGGATTATTCCCCCTGGATTGTCAGTTGTGGGTGTTTCGTGGTAGACACGGTTAAATATCTCTTCACGCTTGTGCAGGTTTGCTAGACCTGGGATGCAGCCTTCCATAGCACAGGAGCCAAAAGCTACCAGAAGTTTAGACTTGGCTCTAAGAAGTTCAGCTATATGACGGTGCTCTGAGGTTCGGATGCCACCGTTAAAGAAGCAGACATCAATAGTTTTGTCGGGCATTTTTTCCACATCCGCATACTTGAAGTCCAGTGCCGCAGGCCAGAAGACTATATCCGCTATCTCCGCTACTGTAAGTATTTTCTCGCCTATCTCCAACACGGAGATTTCACACCCACCACAGCTTGCAGCCCAATAGAATGCAAGTTTTAATTTAGGCATCTGCATCGATCACCATATTTGTTAGTTAGCTAAAGTAGCAGCGACATAATATATATAATTTTTACGGTTATCTACTAATCCACTTATTATATAGTATCCTCTGGATGCTAGCCGCATTTTTTAGTGAATATATACCGATCTATTGCCGCAGCAGCTTTCTTCCCGGCACCCATTGCCAAGATGACGGTAGCTGCTCCGCTAGTTATGTCACCCCCAGCAAATACGCCCTCTTTCAGAGTTAGCCCCTCCTCGTTAACTATTATCGTGCCCTCTTCAGTAGTTTGAAGACCTGGCGTAGCTTTTGGAACTAGCGGATTCGGGCTCTGACCTATTGCAACTATCACCGTATCTACATCCATTGTGAACTCTGAACCTTTGACTGGGATGGGTCTTCTCCTGCCAGAGGCGTCAGGTTCACCTAGCTCCATCCGGACGCACTCCACCTGTCTAACCCAGCCCTTCTCGTCACCTATGTAACGCGTCGGAGCAACGAGCAGCTTAAATATGACACCTTCTTCTTTAGCGTGCTCTATTTCCTCAATGCGGGCAGGCATCTCTTTCTCTGTTCTCCTGTATAATATGTAGGACTCTTCAGCGCCCATCCTTAAGGCTGTTCTTGCGCAGTCCATAGCTACGTTTCCGCCGCCAATAGTTGCAACCTTCTTGCCGACGCGGATAGGCGTGTCATATTCGGGAAAATTATAGGCACGCATAAGGTTGATCCTTGTAAGGAATTCATTCGCAGAATATACCCCGCTCAGGTTCTCGCCTGGAATGTTCATCCAGTTGGGCAACCCTGCACCAGTTCCGATGAACACGGCATCGAACTCTTCAAGCAGATCGTCGATGGTAATAGTCTTCCCGATCACAATGTCTGTTTTAATATCCACTCCCAGAGACCTGACGTAATCAACTTCAGCTCTAACGATCTTCTTCGGTAACCTGAACTCTGGAATCCCATACATTAATACTCCTCCAGCCTCATGAAGGGCTTCAAAAATGGTGACTTTATAGCCCATTCTAGCTAGATCAGCCGCAGCCGTAAGCCCAGCTGGCCCTGACCCAACAACCGCCACTCTCCCATCCTTTGAGACAGGCTTTTCTGGAACGTTGAGTCCTCTCTCCCTTTCATAGTCTGCGGCAAACCTCTCAAGTCTCCCAATAGCCACCGGCTCAAATTTCACACCCATGACGCACATTTTCTCACACTGATCCTCATAAGGGCAGACTCTACCACAGATTGCGGGCAGATTGTTCTTCTTTTTTATTATGTGAATAGCTCCTTCGATGTTTCCTTCCTTGATCTGCTTCACGAAGGCTGGTATGTCTATGCCAACAGGACAGCCGTCTACACAGATCTTTCTACCCTTCTGAGGCTTACATTCTAGGCATCTCTTTGCTTCAGCTATAGCTGTATCTAGACTATAGCCCAACGGCACCTCATCAAAATTTTTAACCCTTTGCTTTGGGTCTTGTTCGGGCATAGGATGCTTGTTTCTTATAATTTGCGGCACTTTGAAGTAGCCTCCTCATAGTTTCTAAGCGATAAAGCTTCCTCCTCAACGTATCTCCTATTTCTGGCTATGAGATGGTCAAAGTCAACTAGGTGAGCATCGAACTCTGGGCCGTCTACGCATGCAAACTTCGTCTCGCCGCCAACAATTACCCTACAACTACCGCACATACCGGTTCCATCAACCATTATAGGATTCAAACTTGCGACGGTTCTTATCCCATAAGGCCTCGTGAGGTTGGCTATTACCTTCATCATTATTGGAGGCCCGACTGTGATTACTCGGTCTATGTGTTTATTTGTGTTAATTAATGTCTGCAGTATATCACTCACAAAACCACGGTGCCCCTTCGAGCCGTCGTCGGTGGCTATGTAGAACTCGTCACTAAATTTTCTTATCTCTTCCTCGAATATCAGCAGATTCTTAGATCTCGCTCCTATTATAGAAACAACTCTATTGCCTGCTGCCTTTAAGGCCCTAACTTCAGGGTAGATGCAAGCTATGCCTACACCTCCACCTACGCAGACGGTGGTCCCATAATTTTCAATCTCAGCTGGTTTGCCAAGAGGGCCCACAAAATTTAAAACGTGATCACCCTCCTTCATAGCGCCTAATTGTCTCGTAGTCTTACCAACTTCTAAGATGACGATTGTAACTGTCCCCTTCTCTCGCGACCAGTCTGCAATAGTGAATGGCACCCTCTCCCCCTTCTCATCAATTCTCAAAATTATGAACTGCCCAGCCTTAGCCTTATTTGCCACCAAGGGAGCGGAAATCTCAAACAGCTTCACAGTTGGAGCTAACTCCCTCTTCGCTACTATTTTATACATGTCTACTCTCACCGCTTACTGTCGTAAGAGTTTTAAGTTCTTAAGTGCCGATCTATACTTCAACGGCAATTAGCTTCAAGAAGATTTGTCGCAGTAAAAAAGTCTTCGCATTTGTTCCATAAATTTGATGTATCTCCTTAAGAGAAAGTTATTATTAACGAATTCTACCACTCGAAGCATACACTTTGGATGTGATGGCTGGTGAGAATAGGGATCATAACTAGGAATGAGAACTCTTGGTGTTCAAGGAGGATCATAGAAGCCTTCCAGGCGAGGGGGGTATCAACATTCAGCTTCAGTCTTCCAGAAGTTGTGGCTGGGGTGGGGTCAAAACCTGAGGTTGGGGTTAAGGGGGTTGATCTCCGCACCCTAGATGGAGTACTCGTCAGACCTATAGGGCCTGGGTCTCTAGACGAAATAATCTTTAGAGTCGACCTTCTCCACCGGCTCGCAAGGTTAGGGGTTCCGGTGACTAATAATCCCTCAGCCATTGAGAGAGCTGCAGACAAATACTTCACCTTAACACTCCTTGAGGATGCAGGCATCCCGGTGCCTAGAACTATAGTTACCGAGAATGTGAGGGAGGCATTAGCCGCGTTCGACAGGCTGAATGGAGAGGCTGTTTTTAAACCGATCTTCGGCTCTAGGGGGCTGGGCATAACCAAGATAGAGGACAGAGAGATCGCAGCTAGGATTTGTAGGCTCTTGAACTATAATCATGCAGTTCTCTATCTCCAAGAGTACATCGACCATGGCAACAGTGACATACGCAGCTTAGTAATAGCTGGTGAGGTTGTAGCTTCTATAATCCGTAGGTCAGCTAGTTGGAAAACGAATGTAAGCCAAGGCGCCATACCTATTCCTTACAACCCGAGCAGTGAAGTAAAGGATCTAGCTGTAAAGGCGGCAAACACTATTGGCTGCGAGATCGCTGGTGTAGACTTAATGGAAGGCGAGGATGGTCTCTTGGTTCATGAGATAAACAGCCAGCCAGGCTTCCAGGGGCTCCAGACTGCGACGGGAATAGATGTGGCGGGTAAAATGGCGGACTATGTGATACAAAAAGCTAGAAGGTAACTTCAGAAGGGGAGAGAATGCTAATTGTCGACGTCGTGAAGCTCAGTGTAGGTTTAACTTTTCTAATGTGGGCTTCCTACCACGATTTGAAGGCGAGAGAGGTTCCCAATACTGTTTGGTCGGTCTTCTTGCCCACCGCCGCAGGCTTAACGGTCTTCGAATCTTACACCTTGGGCTCCCCTACAGAGATAAACCTACTAAAGCTTGCCTCAGCCGGTGCCTCTATCGGGTTATTCGTTGCCATTTCTTATCTAGGCTTCTATGGTGGGGCAGATTCGAAGGCGTTGACTGGGTTGGCTCTCCTGTTTCCACTGCCGCCGGCGTCACTAAATCCACCTCTCGGGTATGTGATTATTGTCTTTCCACTAGTGATCTTCTTTAACTCGCTCCTGATATCCTTGGCTGCAATACCCTACGTAGTATTCTCAAACCTGAGGTGGAGACATAAGACTAGCATCGGTCTATTTGATGGTTACCGAAAAGAATCCCTCCTTCGCAAAGCTGCCGCTATAGCGTTATGTAAGAAGATACGCTCAGTTGAGGTGAAACCATACGATATGTTGGCTGAGGAGCCTCATTCAGACTCGTGTGACTCCCAAAGGAAGTTAGTTCTTTTTCGAAGGGTCGATGAAAGTTATCAGCTTCCAAGGGCTGAAGAAATACCCCAATACGTCTTCGTGAGCGCCGCCCTACCCATGTTAGTCTTCATAACTCTGGGCTTCCTCACATCCTTAATCTTCGGCGACATCCTCTTCTGGCTTATAACCCTCCTTGCCAGAGTTATTTAGACTGTTAAGATAGTAGGTGTCTCCTAAATTTGACAGCAACTCAAGAAGGGCATTTTTTCTGCTAGGACAAGCGTCAACCGAGGAGGGTTGAATTATATTCATCTTGGAATTGGTTATCGATCGGTTTTATGAGCATTGCTTTTTAGGCAGCCTCATTAACCATTAAAAAGGGGTTCCCGCCTTGGATATTTTTCGCCACATCTACTCCATTTAAGTTACCATCCTTAACAGACTTCTCCGTTAGACTCCTCCCACAAGGCGGCCCCCAAAATTATTGCGCGAATATCCGCCTGGCGCATTGCAGTCAGGGTTATGTCTTACATTACCGCACCTCTCTTTCAACTCTCCAATACGAAATGCTCTCCAATACGAAATGAGTTCATTGTTAGATAGCCTCTGGCAGAACCATTTATGGTAATGTTTAAATATAGGGTAGAGACCCATTCTGGGTTTGAAGGAGGGCAGTGAAGTCGTGACGGGTGATTGCGTTTTCAGGAGGCTTAGCGTTTACTACGCCCTCTATGTGTCGGTATGTTAATTACCTGGCACGAAACGTTTTAGGCTCAGCCTATAAGCCACTTTTTTGCTCGGTCTACGAGAGTCTACCTTCAGCGGCGGGCCAGCGGAGGTGTAACCTGTGAGCGCTCAGACTATTGTTGTTAAGTTTGGAGGATCATGCCTCTCAACACCAGCCAGCTTAGTAGCCGCCGCACAAAAAGTTGCAGTAGAGGTGAGAAAAGGTAGGCGGGTGATAGTAGTTGTCTCCGCGTTGGCTGGGGTTACTGACAGCCTGCTAGATGCGGCAATGAAATCTACCTCCAAAAAGATATCTCCTGGAGACCTGGACGCTATTCTCTCAATGGGAGAGAGGACTGTAGTGCCGCTGATGGTGAGTGCTCTAAAAGCACAAGGTCTCGAGGCTATAGGCATCGACCCAGAGTCAGATATATGGCCTATTCTAACCGACTCGACATTTGGAAATGCTAAAGTGAAGATGGAGGAGACTCAGGTAGTTGTCCAAAGGATGCTAAAGCCGCTATTGGAACGTGGTTGCGTACCCGTTGTTCCCGGCTTCGTTGGCCGCTCACCGGAGGGCAAAGTGACAACTTTAGGGCGTGGAGGAAGCGATATAACAGCTGTAGTTCTAGGCAGTTGTGTGGGGGCGGACGAAGTTGTCTTCGTTAAGGATGTAGGCGGTGTGCTTTCAGCTGACCCTAAGAGGGTTAATGGCGCTAAGAAGATTGACGCTTTGGATGTGGAAGAGATCTTTAGCTTAACTCTAGCTGGCGCCAAAATCCTAAACCCGAAAGCTCTAACCTACAAGAGGAATTCACTCACTCTCCGCGTAGTTGGCTTTAGCGACGCCGACCTTTCTGGGGGGACTGTCATAACTGGTGAGTTGGAGAGCGATATCAGCGCCGAACTCCACGGTGCTCAAATATCGATGATTACTCTCGTCGGTCAGGGTGTTTCCACCTCAACAACCGCCCTCAAAGTGGTATCGGAGGCAGTCTCCTCAGGCTATAAGGTACTCGGGGTGACGATGACTCCTTCCTCGATACTCCTATACGTTGAGAACCCTCACACCTTAGTCGAGCATCTTCATGGTATGATCCAGGACCATGGAGTGGCTAAAGCGATCCATAGTTTTGACTCACTTGCAATGGTTGTGGTTTCTGGACGAGAGTTAGAGAGGATCCCTGGCATAGTTAATCTCGTCGTAGGTCCCTTGGCGAGGAACAACATCAACATTTATGGCATTATGACTATAAGTTCGTCTGTAAGGGTTTTTGTCCCATGGGAGAGCAGGGAGCAAGTACTAGCATTGATCAATAGGAGTCTTGAAGAGTTTAAAGCCTCAAAAGGTGAAGTTGAATGTCCAAGTTAAAGGCAGCAGTTCTAGGAGCAACAGGCATGGTTGGACAGAAGTTCGTCCAACTCTTAGAGGGGCACCCGTGGTTTGAGCTGACCGCCGTGGCGGCTTCAGAGAGATCCCAGAGTAAGATTTACTCGGAGGCCGCCAGATGGGTCTTGGGAGGTGTAATACCGCCTGAAGCTGCTGAACTCGAAGTTAAACCTGTGACTCCAGAAGCTTTGAAAGGAGTGGACATGGTCTTCTCAGCGCTCCCAGCTGATATCGCGAGTAAGGTGGAGGAAGATTTCGCCCGGGAAGGCTTTATCGTTTTAAGTAACGCCAGTGCCCACCGCATGGATGTAGATGTCCCCTTGATGAACCCAGAGGTCAACTCAGATCATGCCGCATTGTTGGAGGAGCAACGCCGCAGGAGAAAGTGGGATGGAGCAATCGTGACAAACCCAAACTGTACCACAGCGATTCTGACTTTATCGTTGAAGCCTATCTTTGACCATTTTGGTATCTCTAGTTTAGTTGTCTCTACCATGCAGGCGATCTCTGGTGCAGGATACCCTGGAGTTGTAGCCATGGATATAGTGGATAACATTATTCCCTTCATCAAAGAGGAGGAGGAGAAGGTGGAGAGGGAGTGCTTAAAAATCCTCGGCTCCTCTGGGAGGGCTGCAAGCTTCAAGGTTTCAGCCAGCTGCCACCGTGTAGCAGTGTTAGACGGTCATACAGAGGCAGTATTCGTCGAGACAGAGAGACCGATCGACCCTGAGGATGCCGCTACGGTAATGAGGGAGTTCAAAGGGGAACCTCAAAGGCTTAGGCTCCCCTCCGCACCAGAGCAGCCGATCGTAGTTCGCACTGAAGTTGATAGACCTCAACCTCGATTAGATCGCATGGCCGGCAAAGGAATGTCTGTTGTTGTCGGGCGGATAAGGAGAAATTTTTGCGGTGTTAAATATGTGGTTTCAGGTCATAATGTAATTCGTGGGGCTGCTGGGTGTTCCATTCTTAATGCCGAGATCCTTAAAGCTAAAGGTTACCTGTAAGGGTGATGTTTTGTGAGTGTAGGAAAAGAGAGACGGCTGCGGAGGATACTCAGAGAAGACAGACGGGCGGTAATCGTTCCGATGGACCACGGTGTCTCATCAGGGCCAATTCAGGGAATCGAGGATATGCAGAAAATTGTAGACAAGTTGCGCGCTGGGCGAGCTGACGCGATCATAATCCACCGAGGGATAGCTAGGAGGGTGGATATAGGTGGGTTGGGTCTCATAGTTCACCTCTCCGCCAGTACAAGCATTGGGGTCGAGCCTACTTGGAAGGTAAAAGTTTGCAGTGTGGAGGAGGCATTACGCTTAGGAGCTGATGCCGTCTCGATCCATGTTAATGTAGGCTCAACGCATGAGGCTGAGATGCTCTCAAAGATGGGTGAAGTGTCTGACTGCTGCGAGAGGTTTGGGGTGCCGCTTCTAGCAATGATGTATCCTAGGGGTCCTAACATAAAAGATGAGCACGACCCCAAACTTGTTCGGCATGTGGCACGATTAGGCGCTGAGTTAGGGGCAGACCTCATTAAAGTACCTTACACTGGTAGCTTGGAGAGCTTTAGAGAGGTCGTGGAGAGCTGTCCTGCGCCTGTTATCATCGCCGGGGGCCCGAAGGCTAGGACGGATAGGGAGGTTTTAGAGATGGTCTACGACTCCATTCAGGTAGGAGGCGCGGGTGTGTCTATTGGTAGAAACATATTCCAGCACGCAGACCCTGCAGCTATGGTGAGAGCTCTATCGGCTATTGTCCATAAGAGGGCGACGGTGGAAGAAGCTTTAAAGATTATTGGTGGTGCTCCGTGAAGGAGCTTTGGGTAGAGGTCAGCAGCTCTTTGCCAGAGCCTTTAAGGGGGGCTGTCCTGAAGGCTGCTCACGAAGTATCCGGAACGGTTTTGGTGGGTGAGGATCTTTTCAAGTCTGCAAAAGACCTAGGGTTGAGGGTCGTATCCAAGGCTGGTGGAGAAATTCAGCTCCTAGAACGCGTCGATGAGACTCATACCATGGTGGGTAAGAAGGCTTTGCCCCTTACTTGCATCCGGGTTAGCGTCCGAGGGAAGGGGGATGAAGCTGATGTTGTAAAGGCGGCTGAGGAAGGAGTTGACTATATAATAATTAGTTGTCCTGACTGGAAGGTAATCCCCCTAGAGAATTTGATAGCTAAGATCCACGGCAGAAGCAAACTTCTAGCTGAAGTTTCAAGCGCATCGGAAGCTAAGGTTGCATTAGAAACTCTTGAGCTTGGAGCCGACGGCGTAGTCCTAAAGACAGCCGACCCTAAGGAGGTATACGCCGTAGGTACACTCATGGCTGAGATGAAGTTATCCGGTGAAGGCGCGAAGTTGCAGCTCATACCAGCTAAGATCCTCCAAGTAAAGCAGTTAGGTCTAGGAGCGAGGGTTTGTGTTGATACCTGTGAATTAATGCAGCCTGGAGAAGGAATGCTTTTAGGCTGCCAGTCCTCAGGTCTCTTTCTAGTTCAAGCAGAGGTTCAGGAGAACCCTCACGTCGAGCCAAGACCCTTCAGAGTGAATGCTGGGCCGGTATCCCTCTACACGCTGTCTCCTAGCGGCCAAACCCGTTACCTCTCAGAGTTGAAGGCTGGAGACGAGGTTCTAATCTCCGACAGGGAAGGTAACACCCGCCCTGCGGTCGTAGGACGTATAAAAATTGAGAGGCGCCCCATGATATTGGTGGAAGCGGAGGCTGAGGGTAAAAGATTTAAGACAATCGTCCAGAACGCTGAGACAATTCGCCTTGTAACGGCTGATGGCTCTATCTCAGTCTCAGAGTTGAAGGCTGGGAATGAGGTTTTGATCTACCACAAACCTGGCGGGAGACATTTTGGGGTCCTTGTGAGAGAGGAGACCGTGATTGAGCGGTGAACATCAAGATTTGCGGAGTGATCACGGCCAGAACACCAAACGAACTGAAGAATATGCTTCTTAAGGCTGAGCGGCTTAAAGTCGACCTTGCTGAGATAAGGATTGATTATTGGAAGAGAGAGATGAACTCTCAAGGAGTCCGTAAACTGAGTGCTCTGCCCTTAATCGCCACCGTTAGGCCTATTTGGGAGGGTGGAGTCTTTGACAGAGGGGAGGAGGAGAGGAAATTTCTACTACTCTCCGCAGCCGACGCAGGCTTCGACTATGTAGATATAGAGTTAAGGACTGAAGGATTAAACAAGATGGTAGAGGAGGTGCGGCGTGCTGGTTCAAAACCCATTGTATCATCTCACAACTTCAACTTCACACCTGATGCGGATGAGCTTTACAGAATATTTCTGGAAGAGCTGAAGGTTGGCGCTGAGATCTGTAAGATTGTGACCATGGCGAAGTCATTTAGAGATAACATCACTTGCTTCAAATCTTTGGAGAAGATGACTGCAACTGGGCGATCTATATGCTTCTGCATGGGGCGATATGGCACCCCCTCGAGAATATTAGCCCCTTTATTTGACTCGGCATTTACATATGCATCCATTCAACATGGAAAAGAGTCGGCGCCAGGACAACTTACGGTGGAGGAACTTCGGGCGGCGTATAGAATCATGGGGGTTTAAGATGGAGGTCAATGGGAGGACGAGACTCTACTGCATAATAGGCGACCCAGTCGAGCACTCCCTCAGCCCCGTCATGCATAACACTGCATTCAAAAGCCTTGGTTTAAACTGCATATATGTTGCCTTCAAAGTTGATGCTAAGGCTCTGGGAGAGGCTATCACCGGTCTTAAGGCATTGGGGGTCGAAGGCTTCAATGTTACAATCCCCCATAAAATAAATGTGATGCGCTACCTCGACGAGATCGACTCTACCGCCAGGGAGATTGGCGCCGTTAATACCGTGAAATACTCGGGAGGAAGGCTGTATGGCTATAATACAGACGGTGCCGGCGTCCTTTCAGCGCTGGAAGAGGCGAAGGTAGATCTTCATGGGAAGAGGGTTGCGTTAATAGGGGCAGGTGGTGCTGCCCGGGCTATAGCTTTCGCCTTGGCATCAAGAGTGGAGGAGATCTCCATCATCAACCGAACTGCGGGTAAAGGGATCGAGTTGGCTGAGGCGCTAAAGAAGCATTTCGGTATAACTGTAAGGGCCAAGGGGTTGGACCGTGCAGTGTTGAAAAAAGAACTTGCTGAAGCTGACATCCTCATAAACGCGACATCCATCGGTATGCACCCACATTTAGGATCTCCGGTGGACTCAGACCTCCTCAGGCCTGGCATTGTGGTCTTTGACATAGTCTACACACCACTAGAGACGCGGCTGTTGAGAGACGCACGGTTAAAAGGTTTAAAGACGGTGGATGGGGTAGGGATGCTTGTCCATCAGGGCGCCAAGTCCTTGGAGATATGGCTTGGGGTGGGGCCTCCCATAGAACTCATGAGGAAGGCTGTGTTAGAAAGGTTGGTGAGAGTGTAAGGTGGCTGGATTCGGTGAGGCAGAAGCTCATGGAGCGGCGACAATAGTCAACGCGATAGCCACAGGGCGCGGAGCCGCATTCGGAGTCGCTCTCAAAACCACAGCCAGAGTAACACTTACAAACGAGGCGGGGATCGTTAGAGGGCGAATAATAGGTGACGAGGGAGAAAGCACAAAACTAATCGAGAGAGCAGTCTTACTTGTACTCGAACGTTTCGGTGGAGATAATAGATATGGCGCCTCAGTCGAGACCGAGTCATCCATCCCGATCGCGAGAGGCTTGAAAAGCAGCAGCACTGCCGCGAACGCCACCGTGCTGGCAACCGCGGCGGCTTTGGGTGAACTACTCGACGACCTAACGGCAGTGAACCTCAGCGTGGAGGCAGCTATCGAAGCCGGTGTGACCATAACAGGCGCTTTCGACGATGCCTGTGCCTCCTTCTTAGGGGGAGTCATAGTTACGGATAATCTCAGGCGTCAGATACTGAAGAGATACGAGTTTGATGATGAATATATAATACTCTTCCTAATCCCTCCGAAGAAAGCATACACCTCAGATGTCAATTTGAAGAGGGTCAGACTGATCGCTCCTCAAGTTGAGCTAGCCTTGAGAGAAGCTCTCCTCGGAAACTACTGGCATGCCCTGACATTGAATGGTCTCCTGCATGCTGCCGCCCTTGGATACGACCCTGGGCCAGCTATTGACGCCTTAGAGGCAGGTGCTTTGGCTTCAGGTCTGAGCGGTAAAGGCCCCGCCACTGTCGCTGTAGTTTTGGAAGAAAATGCGAACGCTGTTGCCGAAGCTTGGCGTCCATACGCAGGTCAGGTTGTACAAACCATGGTAAACCGGCGGAAAGCTTCGGTTGTGAGGATGGAATGATGCTTAACGTACTGATTGAGGGAGGAAGAAAGCTTAGAGGAGTCGTCGCAGCTCCCCCCTCAAAGAGCTATACTCATAGGGCAGTTATAGCTGCGGCTCTATCCTCTGGAGTCTCGACTTTGACAGATCCGCTCCGCTCCGAGGATACCCTAGCCACCGTGAACGCCTGCAGAGCTCTCGGGGTAGCCATAGATGAGACGGAAAACACACTCGTAATCCATGGTAGAACCGACTTGCAAGCTCCGAGATGCGAGATCGACTGTGGGGCTTCTGCCTCCACAATAAGGTTCATCACACCTGTAGCAGCTTTATCCACTGGAACGACTGTTTTGACCGGTCGAAAAAGTCTTCTGAATAGGCCCGTAGGGCCTTTGATAGATGCACTGCGCGACCTTGGGGTAGATTGTAGCTCGGTCAACGGTTTTCCGCCAGTCACGGTTCACGGCGGTGGTTTAAAAGGTGGCGCCACCTCACTCCCTGGGGATATAAGCTCCCAATTCTTGACAGGGCTCTTACTGGCTTGCCCTCTGGCCTCAGGAGACACGGAGATACGCCTGTTAGGTAGGCTTGAATCAAGACCATACGTAGCTCTAACATTAAGTGTGGTAAGTAAACATGGGATTAAAATTGATGTCTCACCGGATTACGCCAAATTTAAGATCTATGGCTGCCAAAAGTATACGCCTCATGATCATCGTGTCATAGGAGACTTCTCTTCAGCAGCCTTCATCCTTGCGGCTGCGTGTATCACGAACTCTCGAGTGAGAGTCGAGAACTTGGAGACGGAGCTAAAAGACCAGCCAGATATTCAAATATTAGATGCCCTCAGCAAGTTTGGAGTTGACTTGAAGGTGGAGAGAGATTCGGTTGAAGTTTTGGGTGGGCACTTGAAGGGAACTGATATCGATGTTAAAGATACCCCAGACTTAGTTCCAGTCTACGCCGCCTTAGGCTGCTTCGCAGAGGGTGAGACCAAGCTTCTCAACGCAGGGAGACTTCGACTGAAAGAGTCTAACCGCCTCGAGGCTCTAGCCTCTGAACTCGGTAAGATGGGAGCCAAGATCACAGCCACCAGTGACACCTTGGTTGTAAGTGGGCCTTCTAGGTTAAGGGGAGCCCGCGTGGACCCCCACGATGACCACAGGATAGCTATGTCCTGTGCGATAGCCGCCCTCGGCGCCCTAGGCGATGTCGCAATAACCGAAGCCGAATGTGTCAACAAGTCTTATCCAAACTTCTTCAGAGATTTAAAGAGTCTGGGAGGCAAGGTCAGATATGCCAGCTAACTCTATAGGTGAACGTTTCACCCTGACTCTCCTCGGTGAAAGCCACGGAGCATGTGTCGGAGCTATAGTGGATGGCTGCCCCCCAGGCTTGCCCCTTCAACCAGAGGATATCCAGAAGGAACTGGATAAAAGAAGACCGAGCCTCGAAGAGGCTTCAACGCGGAGACGAGAGGAGGATCACGTAGAGATTCTATCCGGAGTATTTAGAGGTTATACTACAGGCGCCCCCATATGTATGTTAGTCTGGAACAGAGACGTCCAGTCAGAGTTCTATGAAGAACTCAAAAGGAGACCTAGGCCAGGCCACGCCGACTATCCAGCCTATGTCAGATATGGCGGCTTCAATGATTATCGGGGTGGGGGGCGCTTCTCTGCTAGAGTAACCATCGGTTTCGTGATGGCTGGCGCCATAGCTAAGAAACTTCTGAAAACCATCGGAGTTGAAGTTCTTGCACATACTGTGGAGATCGGTGGGGTGGCTTTGACACATCCGCCCAGCCTCGACGAGATAAGATCTAAGGTTTACACAAACACAGTCAGATGTGCTAATGTTGAGGCGTCTAAACTAATGGAGGAAGCTATTCGTGGCGCACGGGCTGAAGGTGACAGCGTTGGTGGGATAGTTGAGTGCATGGCACTTAACCTACCAGCTGGTTTAGGTGACCCCATCTTCGCCTCACTCGATGCTGACTTGGCAAAGTTTCTCTTCTGTATACCGGCAGTTAAAGGTTTAGAGTTCGGGGCCGGCTTCAAAGCCGCACGTCTCCGAGGGTCGGATAACAATGACGAATATGCTGTGAGAGAAGGCAGAGTGGTAACGTTGACGAATAATTCTGGGGGAATCCTAGGTGGTCTCTCCACGGGGATGCCTTTGGTGGTTCGGGTAGCCTTCAAGCCTCCATCATCTATACCCAAGAGGCAGAGAACAGTCGATCTAGAAACCATGACGGATACAACGATAGAGGTGAAAGGGAGGCATGACGCCTGTGTGGTGCCGAGGGCTGTTCCAATTGTGGAGGCAGTTGTCGCTACAGTTCTAGTTGACCACATACTAAGGCAAGGTTTCATAAAGACTGTGGTGTCGTTATGATAGGGCTAGAGGTGAACCAGCTTAGGGAAAAGATCCGCCGGATAGATAGCGGTATACTAAGGCTTGCTAAAGCGAGATTAGAGCTGGTACGACAGATAGGAGAGAAAAAAAAGCTTCTGGGGCTCCCCATAACCGACCTCGCAGTAGAGAGAGAGGTAATAGAGCGGGCCACATCCTTAAGTGAAGCTATAGGGCTGAATAAGGAGCTGGCTCTGAAACTGGTTGGGCTCTTAGTCTGGGAGTCAGTCAGGATTCAAGGCGAAGTCATCCCAGATAGAGTATCCTACTTCTACGAAATCTCTGAGGAGGCTGGAAAGTTTGAGGCTAAAGGTGAGAAGGTAAGTAGACTTGACCATTCTGAACCGCGTTTCACTATACCTTCAAGGATGAGAGAG